>JACQRS010000230.1 GCA_016206385.1 Candidatus Rokuibacteriota bacterium
CAGCATGTCCTGCTCGTCATCGCAAAGGTTAGAAGCGTGTGCTCTGGGTCCCCCCGATCATTGAGCTCGCGGAGGGCCGCGCCCGGCTGGCCGGCGACCGGCCCCGGCTGCCCCGCCCCTATGCGACTCCCCCCGATGCGGACGACCGGCTTGATCTCCGCAAGGCAGACCGCAGCCGGCCAGGCCATCCGGGCAGCGGCTGCGCCCCACGCGGAGGGTCACCGCGGCGGAGCGCTGGCGATGACGCAGCGTCCGGCCTCCAGGGCCCTGCGGTTCATCGCGACCAACTCCGGGCTCTTCACCGCACGGTCGAGGACGGCCGTCACGGTGTCCTCGGGAAGGCAGCCCGTCTCGGCCAGGAGCGCTCCCAGCATGACGACGTTGGCCGCCTTCGCCGCCCCGATCCGGTCCGCGATCTCCGAGGCCGGCACGCAGACGATGCCAGCCTCGCACGCGGGGAAGTCCGCCGGGGGCGTGTGCCCGTTGTAGAGGATGGTCCCGGCGGCGGGAACGCTCGCGGCGAACTTCCGGAGCGAGGTGTTGTTCATCGCGATCAGAATGTCGGGATGGGACACGAGGGGCGAGCCGATGCAGTCGTGCGCCAGGCACACGTGGCAGTGCGCGCTCCCGCTTCGCATCTCGGGCCCATAGGAGGGCAGCCAGCTCACCTCCATCCCCTCCCGCAGGCCGGCCTCGGCGAGGATCTGCCCCAGCAGGAGGACGCCTTGGCCGCCGAAGCCGGCGACCTTGATGCCGAGGGTCCGCGGGCTCCCCGCCCGTCCCTTCCGTGCCCAGCCGGGCTCGGCGGCAATGTCCAGTGCCTCCGCCACCGGACGCACCGGCACCGCGTCGTCGCCTGGGGCCGTGGTCTCGGCGTCCTTGAAGACCCTCAGCGGGAAGACCGGGACGAGCGCCTCGGCAATGAACGCCTGCGCGTCGGGCGGCGTCAGCTTCCAGGTCGTGGGGCACGCGGAGAGAATCTCGACGAGCGCGAAGCCGGCCTGGCGCGTCTGAATCTCGAGCGCCTTCCGGACTGCCTTGCGCGCCCGCATCACGTTACGGTTGTCGTTGAGGGCCACCCGCTCGATGTACACAGGCGCCTGCAGGGTCGCGAGCAGTTCGGCGACGTGGATCGGATGGCCGTCGGTCGAGGCGCGCCGTCCCCACGGCGCCGTTGTCGCCACCTGCCCGACCGGCGTGGTGGGCGCCATCTGGCCTCCCGTCATCCCGTAGGTGGCGTTGTTGATGAATATCACGGCGATCTTCTCGCCACGGTTCGCTGCGTGGATGATCTCGGCCATGCCGATCGCGGCGAGGTCCCCGTCCCCCTGGTACGCGATCACGATGCTGTCCGGGTTCGCGCGCCGGAGACCGGTGGCCACGGCGGGGCCCCGGCCGTGCGCAGCCTGGACGTTGCCCAGGTCGAAGTAGTAGTAGCCGAAGACCGAGCAGCCGACGGAGCTGACGAAGATTGTCTGGTCCTGGATCCCGAGGTCGGTGACGGCCTCGGCGACGAGCTTGTGGGCCACCCCGTGGCCGCAGCCCGGACAGTAATGGGTCTGGTGCTTCATGTCGGGCTTCCGGTCGTACCACTCGTAGAAGACCGGCGACTTCGCGTGGCTTGCACGACCGTCCGGCATCATCACTTCCGCGGACCGTCTACACGGTCGCCGCTGCGAGGCACCGCACAACCTGATCGACGATCTCCTCGGTCGTCGGCACGTTGCCACCCACGCGGCCATAGAACTCCACGGGCAGCGTCCCGTTGAGGGTCAGGCGGACGTCCTCGACCATCTGGCCCGTGCTTAGCTCCACGACCATGACCAAGTGGCAGCCGCGGGCCGCCTGCCGGAGCGCCGCGGAGGGGTACGGCCAGAGCGTGATCGGGCGGAAGAGGCCGGCCCGCACGCCGAGCGTCCGGAGCTGCTCGACCGCCGATCGAAGGACGCGCGCCACGATCCCGTATCCGATGAGCAGGATCTCGGCGCCGGCGGCCTGGTACGTCTCGCTGCGCGCCTCGACCATCTCGGCGCTCCGGTACTTCGCGTCGAGCCGGCGCACCCGCGCCTCCAGTTGGTCCGGATCGAGGTAGAACGAGTTGACGAGGTTCCGCCGGGTGTCCGCGGTGCCGCGGACGGCCCAGGACTTCTCGGGCGCCGCCGTCTCCCGCGGGTCGAGACGTACCGGCTCCATCATCTGTCCGACGAAGGCGTCCGCGAGGACAACGGCAGGGTTGCGGTAGCGGTCGGCCAGCGTGAAAGCGAGGATCGTGAGATCGGCCATCTCCTGCGCGGAGGCGGGGGCCAGGACGAAGTTGCGGTAGTTGCCGTGGCCGCCGCCCTTCACCATCGCGAAGTAGTCCCCCTGCTCGGGGGCGAGGTTGCCCAGGCCCGGGCCGCCGCGCGCCACGTCCACGATCACGCAGGGCAGTTCGGCTCCCGCGCAGTAGGAGATCCCCTCCTGCATCAGGCTGATGCCCGGGCCCGAAGAGGCGGTCATGACCCGCTGCCCCGCCGCCGCCGCTCCGTAGACCATGTTGATCGCCGCGATCTCGCTTTCCGCCTGCAGGAAGGTGCCGCCGACCTGCGGCAGGTAGAGGGCAGCCGCCTCGGTGATCTCGCTCGCCGGGGTGATCGGGTATCCGTAGAACGCCCGACAGCCCGCCAGCACCGCCGCCTTCACGACGGCGACGTTCCCCTTGCAGAGATGGAGCACGGTCAGGCCACCGCGGCCTTGGCGGCCACGCGGACGATGGTGATCGCGCCCGGCTCCGGGCAGCAGTAGAAGCAGATGCCGCAGCCGGTGCACCCCTCGCCCGTGTAGCGGGCAGGATGAACGCTAGCGCCGCTCAACGGCGTCTCGAGGTCGAGGCAGTCGGTCGGGCAGGCCTCGACGCAGAGGCCGCATCCCTTGCACTCCTCGAGGTGGATCACGACACGCCCTCGTGATTGCGTCGCCATCAGGACACCTCGTCGTTGAGAGAAGCCCCGTTCGCCTGCCGCCCTGCCCGCGGCCGCCGCGACGTCCCCCGGGGGCCGGGCCGCCACCACGCGCACCGCGGGAATGCTGGCGAGTCTCTGAAAGAAGCCGGGCCGCCGGGTGGCGTCGTTCCAGGGATCGGCAAGGTGAAGCTCCATCGCGGCCGTGCCCGGGGAGAGGACCTCCACCACGCAGCCCTCGAGATCGAACCCCAGCTTCCGAGCGAGGTCGAGCACCCGGCATGCCCCGCCGTATATGTCCACGAACTCGAGGTTCACGACGATTCGTCTCATCGGTTGCATGAACCGCCGGCGGAGAGACGGACGCGCATTCGACACGCACGTCCGCCCCCGCCCGCGCGGCGCTGCTCAGAACATTTTCCGCAGCGCATCTTTCCCGCTCATGCCTTCCTTGATGCCCAGTCGCTTCGCCTCCTGCGTCGCCTCGACGACCTCGGCCTCGAGAAGATCCTCGACCTCCCGCACGCCGACGACTCTCGCCGCGACGATCCTGCGCTCGGGATGGATCCGGTCCAGCTCGGGGATGTTGATGATGCCGCACATGACGTAGCCCTTCTCGGTCGCGAGCGCGAGCACCCGCGTCTTCGGGAGCTCCGTCGTGATCCCGATCGCCGTCTCCCCGTCGACCTTCACCGGCCTCACCGTCACCATCCGGCCCTCCGTCCCGGCTCGCGGCTGTCAGTCGATAAAGCCACTGGCCCGTCCGATGATCTCCATGGAGCGGGCCACCGCCTTGATCGCGTAGCGCATCGGCTTCTCCAGGAGGTTCCCGTTCTCGTCCATGGTGCCCAGGCCTGGCGAGATGAACACGTTGCCGTCGTAGCTAATGGTCGGCACGATGCCCATCTTGATGATGCAGTTCATGAGCAGCTCGGAACCCGCGTAGAAGTCCTCGATCGGGAAGATGGGGAGCCCGAGCCCGTTGTGCCGCCAAGTCTTCTCGTAGTTGATCTCGACCGCCCCCGAGTTGAGCGCCTTCGAGATCAGCAGCCCGTCCTTGATGCGGCTGTCGACCTTCTCGAACTCTTCGAGGACCATGTCGTAGATGTGCTCCATGGGCTTGACGATGACGTCGGGCCGGTCCCGGAGGATCTTGAGAGCGGCGATCGTCCCGACCAATCCCTCCTTGCCGGCGTCGATGGTGACGTAGGCGGCCTTGCCGTGGGAGGCGCCGGTGCCGAAGCGCTCGCCGTGTATGCCGAGCGCGCGGCGGATCTGCACCATCGCCTCTTCCTTTCCGATGATGAGGCCCGCCGTGGGGCCGAGGGTGGCCTTGTCGACGCTGTAGAGCATCACGTCGCAGTTGATCCGCCGTGGATCGGTCCCGATGAAGGGCACGCCCCAGGCGTTGTCGACGATGTAGGGGACGTTGAACCTAGCCGCCAGCTCCCCGAGACCCTTCTGGAGCACGGCGACGCCGTCCTTGTCCTTCACGCCGTAGCCGTAACCGGGGCTGTCGTAGCCGAGCGACGCGAAGGCGCCCAGGCTGTCGCCGTGGATACGCGCGGCCTCCTCCAGGCGCTTCAGAGACTTGCCGGGGTCCACCCCGACCAGCAGCGGGGCCGGGTGGTACTTCAGGCCGTGGCATTCGTACTTCGCGCCTTCGAGGGGCACGATCACGGTGTCCAGGTTGTACTGACGCTTCCCGTAAAACCCCAACTCCCCGGCCGTGCAGCCGCGATCGGCGTAGAGGTCCTTGTACTTGCCGGGGAACGGCCGGCCATAGGAGGCCTGGTGATGCATGTGCCGCTCGTACGGCGCAATGTAGCGCGAGCGGTAGGACTCGCCCCTGCCCGTGAAGGGCGGCGTGGCGAGGACGTCGAAGCTGACCCAGAGCGCCGCCTCGCACGTGCTCACGGTGGCGGCGTCGTACTCGTCCCCGTAGTAGTCCTTGACGACCTCGCGCAACTCCTCGTCGAGCACCTTGTTGGCGATGACCTTACGGCTGGAAGCGTCAAGGGCGCGGGCGACCTCGCCCATCAGCAGGCCATGGCAGCCCGAGACGGCGCCGGTCAGACCGATGTTCCCCTTGAGCTCGCTGGGGATCCCGATTTCGAGGGCGGCGGCTTCCGCCTCGGCCAGGATCTGGTTGCGGTTCTTTTCTAGGTGCCGGTACATCTGGAACCTATGTCTGAACGTCGTCATCGATCGCTCCTCCCTTTGTTTTCGGAGTTCTGTACGACCCGTCCACCGTCACGCCCGCGGCCTCACACCTCCACGACCAGATCGATCTCCACCGGAGCACCGAGCGGCAGCGCGCTCGTTCCGATGGCCGCCCTCGTGTGCCGCCCCCGCTCCCCGAAGATCTGCAGCAGGAAATCGGAGGCGCCGTTCAGCACCTTGGCTTGGTCCTGGAATCCCGGCGCGCTGTTGACGAACCCCGTCACGCGCACCACCTGCCGCACCAGGTCCAGGTCGCCGATCACCGACTTGACCGCGGCCAGGCAGTTCAGCGCCGCCACCCTCGCGCACTCGCAGCCGTCCTCGAGCGTGAGCGTCCCGCCCACCTGCCCGGTGCGCGTCAGCTGGCCGTCGACGAAGTTGATCTGCCCCGACGTGATCACGTGGTTGCCCGACCGGATGGCTGGGATATAGGACGCGACCGGCTTGGCGACTGCCGGCAGCGCGTAGCCGAGCTTCACCATCTTCGCTTCGATCTCCGACACCGCCTCACCTCCCTCTCCACTTCTCCCGATGCGCAGCTTCTCTTCCACTTCGATGCCGAGCTCGACGCCGCTCCGTTTCGTCGGCGCCTTGATCACGACGTTGAGGTGGTTCGGGGCGTGCGTCTCGTCGAACCCGGCGATCCAGCCGACCTCGCGGCCCCCGATCACCACGGGATCCTCGGTCGCGATCACGCCCCCGTGGGTGAACTCCGCGAACCCGATCACCGCGATGCGGTTGACCTCGGCGCCGAATGTCGCCTCCATCTCGTCCGTCAGGAGGAGCTCGTGGATGTCGTGCGCGAGGACGGCACGCGAGGGCGTAGGGATGAGCTGAAGCCGCCGTTTGTCCAGCGTGAGGTCCAGGACCGCCACGATGCGGCCGTGGACCGTCCGCTTCTTCGCGTTCGTGTACACGTTCTTCTTGATGATCTGGTCTCGGTAGGGATCGACCAGCCTGGTCGTCATGCGCTTGTCATCGCCTCCATCAGGGGCGTGATGTCGGATAGCGTCTCGACGCTTTTCACGAGGTCTACGATCGCGGCCGCGCTCGTCTCCGAGAGGGAGGCGCGGGCGAATGCCATGAACTTCGCCTCCAGCTCGCTGTTCGTGAGCGGCTCCACGGGCCAGCCGCGCGCGACGTCGCGCCGTTCAGCCAGGAGGCGGCCGTCACGCAGATGCACCTCGACCACGGTGGGCCGGAGGTTCTCATGCGCGGTGTGGATGGCGTCCAGCACGGGATCGAGGCGGACCTCGACTCGTCGGGCGAGGTCCAAAATGGGCGCGCTCGCGATGTGGCGGAAGCTGAACTCCTCGAGCGACACTCGCCGCTCGTGGAGGGCCACGGCGACGCAGAACGGCAGACTCGTCTTCGCGGCGGCTGCGGTCGTGGGCGCTTTCTCGTCAAGGTCGCTCGCGAAGCGGTGGGTCCTGACGATCACCCGCTCGATCTGCTCGAGCGCCACCGGATGTGCGTCCGCGAGCGCCAGCACGGCATCGACGGCGGTATGGGATAGACTGCAGGAGGCGTGGCGCTTGAAGTACACGCCGAGGATCGTCCAGTCGCGCCCCAGGTCCCGCGTGATTTTCGCGAGGTCGTAGTCGTCTGAGACGTTCCTGCAGAACCCCATGCGGCCCTCCAGCAGCTCGACGGGGCCCGTTACGCCCTCCGTGGCCAGAAGGGCGGCGAGCGTCCCAACGTAGGCGGGCCAGCCCCCGTAGAGGTCCTTCACCATCGCGCCTTCCTTGAAGGCCTGGAAGGAGGCGGCCGGCGTGAGGCAGCAGTTCCCGAGGGCGTGCGCCATGCCGGCCGCGTCAAGGTGGAGCAGCTTGCCCGCGGCGACGGCGGCCCCGAAAGTCCCCACCAAGGCCCCCGTGTGGAAGCCCCGCACGTAGAGGGCGGACGGCGTGATGGCGTCCCCGATCCGGATGACCGGCTCGTACCCGGTCGCGATGGCCGTGATCAGCTCTCGCCCGGACGAGCCGAGTTTCTCTGCCATGGCGAGCGCGGCCGGGATCGTTGTGACGCCGGGGTGCGCATGGGCGAGGATGTGCCCGTCGTCCAGCTCGAGCCCGTGTGCCATCGAGCCGTTGATCAGCGCGGCCATGGGGGCCGGTGTCTTGCCACCGAGGCGGATGAGCGTCGCTTCGGGCGGCCCACCGAATCCACAGAAGAAACGGCACACCTTCTGGGCGGCAGGTTCCCCAGCGCCGGCCAACGCCACGCCGACGAAATCGAGGAGACACTTCTTGACTTGCTCGATGACGGGCGCCGGCAGCGCCTCGAACTCCACCCCAGCCAGGACCTCGGCCAGCTCCCGCGTCGTGCGCTCCATCGCCCCGGTTACCCCTCCGCGATGAGGACGCCGCGCTTGCGACGGTTGACGAGGATGGCGGTGGAGGCGACGGAGAGGGCGAGCAGGAACAGGCTGATGGGCCGGGTAACGAAGATGGTGACGTCGCCCTCCGCCATGATCATCGACTGGCGCAGGGAGTTCTCGGCGATCGGGCCGAGGATCAGCGCCAGGCAGACCGGCGCCACGGGGAAGCCGTAGCGCTCGAGGAGGTAGCCGAGAACGCCGAAGCAGAGCGCGACCGCCACGTAGTACATCGACCCCGACATGGCGAACGAGCCGAGGATGCCGAATGTGGCCACCATGGGCACGAGCAGATCCTTGCCTACGTAGGCCAAGTACGAGGTGAGAGGCAGTAGCGCCAGTCCCATCACGACCATGATCAGGTTGGACAGGACCATCGCTGAGAAGATCGGGTAGACGACGTCGAGATGGTCGCGGAAGAGGAAGGGGCCCGGCTGGAGGCCCTGGACGATGAGGGCGCTCATGAGCACGGCCGTCACGGCGTCGCCTGGAATGCCGAGCGTCATCATGGGAATCATGGCCCCGCCCGTCACAGCATTGTTGGCGGCCTCGGGGGAGGCGACGCCGTTCAGGTCGCCCGTGCCGAACGTCTCGGGATGCTTGGAGGCGCGCTTGCTCTCGCTGTAGGCCAGGAAGGCCGCGATCGTCCCCCCCGCCCCCGGGAGGATGCCGATGGCCGTGCCGATCACGCTGCCACGGCATGTCTCCTTGAGCGTGCCCGTGAATTCCTTCCAACGCGGGAGGATCTGCGTGATCTTGGCCGTGATCTCCGTCCGACTCTCGCCCTTTTCGATCAACCGGAACACCTCGGACAGCGCGAAGAGCCCGATGACGGCGGGCAGGAACGGGATGCCGCCTTCCAGTACCTTCAGCCCCATCGTGAGCCTGGGGATGGGCAGGATCTCGTCCATGCCCACGCTGGCGACGATCAGGCCGAGTGCCCCCGCCATCATGCCGCGAAGCAGCGACGTCCCGGAGATCGCGAAGATCGCGGAGAGCCCGAAGACCGCGAGCATGAAGTACTCGACCGGAGAGAACGTCAGCGCCACCCGGGAGAGCAACGGCGAGAGGAAGATCATGACCCCGACGCTGAACAGCCCGCCGATGGCGCCGGCGATACAGGAGATGCTGATCGCCGTCCCCGCCTTGCCCTTGAGGGCTAGCTCGTAGCCGTCCAGGACGGCCACAGCGTTCGCGGGGGCTCCCGGAGTCCTGATCGTGATCGCCGTGATGGAGCCTCCATACATTCCGCCCGCATAGATCGACAGGAGGAGGATCAGCGACGGGACGGGCGGCAGGCCGAACGTGAAGGGGATGAGCAGGGAGATCGCCACCGTCGCCGTGAGCCCGGGGATGGCGCCGAAGAGGATGCCGAAAAACATACCCGCGATGTTCAAGAGGATGTTCATGGGCTGGAAGATGACGCGGACGGAGTCGAGGAAGGCGTCCATGCCGGGCTACCGGAAGATCGCACCCGCGGGTAGCGTGGCCTTGAGGATCATGCCGAACGTCAGATAGGCGACGAACACGGTGCCCACGGACCACAGCACCGTCTTCACGATCCGTTTCTTCGGTTGCATGAGGAACATCAGGAACGCGAAGTACACGATGGTACTCGCGATGAAGCCAAACGCCTCCATGCCGGCGAAATAGAGCCCGGAGGCGACCATCGCCATCCCGACTCTCACGAGTCGCCGGCCGTTCGCGGGCGGCTTGGCGTCCGGCTGGGCGGCGGCGACGTACCCGGACCGAACGCTTTGCGCGAGCAAGACGATGCTCACAGACCCGAGGAATAACGCCAGCACCTTCGGGAAGAAGTCCGGGCCGGCGAACGAGACCGGGAAGTGGGGCAGACGCGACACCTGCCAATACGTGACGAGACTCACGAGC
>JACQRS010000201.1 GCA_016206385.1 Candidatus Rokuibacteriota bacterium
GGTCGCGACTACCCGATGATCATGGCGGTGGTGTTGCTCTATGGGGCCTTTCTGGCCGTCATGAACCTGGTGGTGGACCTCCTCTATGGCGCCTTGGATCCGCGGATTCGCTATTAAGCTCGGAGGGGGGCTGACGCCCCCCTTCCGAACCTCCCCCTATCGGTTGCGCGGGCGAAGCCCGCGCTCGAACACGGCAGAAGTCGGAGCAGGCGTGCGGGTGGCGCCGCGATGGGGCCCCCCGCCGCGCGGAGCGGGGGACCCCACACCGGGCGGGGGTGCGAGCACGGCGGGGGTAATCGCAGCGACAGGACCCGCTGGCCTGAATCAGCATGGCGCGGTCAGCGGTTGACCAGGCGGTGAGAGCCGCGGTTCTCGACTGGTCGCGGGAGATGCCGCGCACCACAAGCCTCTGGCGGGATGCCTGGCGGCGCCTTCTCAAGAATCGCCTGGCACTCGCAGGTGGCCTCGTCATCGTCCTCCTCTGCCTCACGGCCATCTTGGCCGAGGTCGTGGCTCCGTACCCGTACACCAAAGCGAACTTCGCCCACGCCTACGAGTTTCCTTCCCGCCAGTTCCCCCTCGGGACGGACCAGCTGGGGCGGGACGTTCTTTCTCGCATGATCTATGGCGCTCGGATCTCGATGCTCGTGGGGCTCGGCGCTCAGGTGATCGTGGTGGCCATCGGCGTGCCCATCGGCGCGCTCTCCGGCTACCTCGGCGGACGGGTGGACCTCTTCCTCACCCGTTTCGTCGACGTCATGTACGCCTTCCCCCGGCTCCTCTTCGTGATCCTCGTTATGTCCATGCTCGGCGCGGGCCTGACCAACATCTTCATCGCCTTGGGGCTGACCGGCTGGGTCGGCATCGCGCGCCAGACGCGGGCCCAGGTCCTCGCGCTGAAGGAGAAGGAGTTCGTGGAGGGAGCCCGCGCTCTGGGGGCCGGCTGGCTCCGCCTCGTCAGCCGTCACCTGCTTCCCAACGCGCTGACACCCATCATCGTGGCGGTGACCTTCGGGATTCCCGAGGCGATCTTCACCGAGGCGGCGCTCAGCTTCATCGGCGTGGGGATCAACCCGCCGACGCCGTCCTGGGGGCAGATGGTGGGGGAGAACCAGCAGTACCTCCGCTCCTACTGGCACCTCTCGATCTTCCCCTCCATCGCCATCGCGATGACCATGCTTTCGTTCACCTTCTTCGGCGACGGGGTCCGGGACGCCCTGGATCCCAAGCTCCGGGGGAAAGCGTGATCCCCAAAGGAGGACATATGCGACTGCCCGATGAACAGCTTGCCCTCTTCGAACAGCGCCTCAACGCCATCGGGGTCAGCCGGCGGGAGTTCCTGAAGGTCGTGGGCGCCATGGCGGCCCTGGGCGGCGCTCGGTTCGTCTCACGCGCCGAGGCCGCCAGGCCCACCAAGCCCGCGCCGGGAGAGAAGCTGGCCAAGGAGCAGGTGATCCGCCTCGGCGGCGGCGGGTACTACCAGGACGAGCCGGCGAGCTTCGACTTCAATAAGGATTTATACTGCGGCGGCGAGCCGGCCATCTTTGCCGGGCTCATGCGCTTCAACGCTGACTTCGTCGCCGTGCCATACCTGGCAACCAGGGTGGAGTCCAACAAGGACGGCTCGGTGTGGACGTTCCACATGCGGAAGGACTCCAGGTGGTCCAACGGGGCGCCGTGTACCGCCCGCGACTTCGTCTGGTCCTGGAAGCGCCAGCTCGACCCTGCCACCGGCGCGCCGTACGCGGGGTTCCTCTACGACATTAAGAACGGAGAGGCGTTCAACAAGGGGAAGATCAAGGACGCAGGTCTGGTGGGGGTGCGCGCCAAGGATGACTACACGGTCGAGGTCACGCTGGAAGGCCCCCGCGGTTACTTTCCCGTTCTGACCGCGTACCTGGCGGCGCTTCCCGCGTACCGACCCGCGGTGGAAAAACACGGCGACAAGTGGACGGAGGCCGCCAACATTGTCACCAACGGACCATTCACGCTCGAGTCGTGGGAACACCACAAGCAGTTCACGCTGAGGAAGAACCCGTACTTCTACGAC
>JACQRS010000015.1 GCA_016206385.1 Candidatus Rokuibacteriota bacterium
CGCGATAGACGGTCCCGTCCAGGTCAAACAGCCATCCGCGATACGGGTAGCGAACTCCCCTCACCTGAGGAGCGGTGCCACGGCCGCCCGGGCCCGGTCAAAGAGCGGCGCGGGCATGACGCCGAACTGGAGCACCCCCCACACGGCCAGGCCGAGGGCCAGGTTGCCGGCCAGCGAGGGGGCATACGCGGTGGGGAGCCCCTCGGGGTCCCGCATGTACATGTAGACGATGAGGCGGAGGTAGTAGTAGGCGGCCACCGCCGAGTTGAGCACCGCGATCACGACAAGCCAGAGGTAGCCAGCCCGGATCGCCGCAGCGAAGAGGTAGAACTTGCCGACGAAGCCGGCGGTGGGCGGGATGCCGATCAGGGAGAGGAGGAACACGGAGAGCGTCAGGGCGAGCACCGGATGGCGGGTGGCGAGGCCCGCGTAGTCGGCCAGGTTCACGGCCTCCTGGCCGCCGCGCTCGAGGAGGAGGATCACGCCGAAGGCTCCCACCGTGGTGAAAGTATAAACCAGAAGGTAGAAGAGCACCCCACCGGTGCCGAGCGAGCCGCCCGCCACCACCCCGACCAGCATGTAGCCGATGTGCGCCACCGCGGAGTAGGCCAGCATCCGCTTCAGGTTGGACTGGGCGATGGCCACCACGTTCCCCACCGTCATCGTGAGGACCGCGGCCACCCAGACGAGGGTCACCCAGTCGGGCTGGGCCGCCCGAAGCGCGGAAAGCAGGACGCGAAGCAATGCCGCGAGCGCCGCGGCCTTCGACCCGGTGGCGATCAGGGCCGTCACGCTGGTCGGGGCGCCCTGGTACACATCGGGCACCCACATGTGAAAGGGCGCCGAGGAGATCTTGAAGCCGAAGCCGACGAGCAGCAGCGCGAAGCCGATCACGAGGAGGGGAGCACGGCCCAGGCTGGCCGTCGCCGCGGCGATGCGCTCCAGGTTCGTGGTGCCCGTGGCGCCATAGATGAGGGCAATGCCGTAGAGGAGGAAGCCCGTGGCGAAGGCGCCCAGGAGGAAGTACTTCATGGCGGACTCGCTGGAGGAGAGCCGGCCGCTGAAAAAGCCCGCCAGCACGTAGAGGGAGAGCGACATGAGCTCGACCGCCAGGAAGATGAGGATCAGGTCGGCGGCAGAGGCCAGCAGCACCATCCCGGTGGCCGAGAAGCAGACGAGGGCGTAGTACTCGCCGGTCTCGGCGCGATTCCGGGGCAGGTAGTCCAGGGAGAGGAGAAGGACCAGCCCCGTGGCGAAGGCGATGGTCACGTCGAAGAAGAGGGCGTAGTCGTCCAGCACCACCATGCCGTCGAAGGCCCGGCGGGGATTGCCCCAGAGGCTGAGCGTGACGACCAGCATGACCACCACGCCTCCGAGCCCCACGAAGCCGAGGTGCGCCTTCCGGTCACGCGGGGGGAGCAGGTCGAGAAGGAGCAGCAGCGCGGCGGTCGCCGTCAGGACCAGCACCGGGGCCAGGGGGAGCAGCGTCACCGTGGGAACCGCGAGCGGCATCACCGGCCTCCGATAACGGTCGCAGCGCCGGTGGCGGTGGTTGAACCCGCCGCCTGAACGTGGCTCAACAGCGCCTGGACGCTGGCCTCGGTCACTTCGGTGAACGGAGCGGGATAGACCCCGATCCAGAGGATGAAGAGCAGAACCGGAAGCAGCACCGCCCACTCCCGGAGCGTGAGGTCCGGCAGCGCGCGGTTCTCAGCCCGCCGAACCTCGCCGAAGATCACCCGCTGGTACATCCAGAGCATGTACACCGCCGCGAAGATGATCCCCGTCGTGGCGAGCGCCGCGGTCAGGCGGTGGACCTGGAAGGCGCCCACGAGGATCAGGAACTCCCCGACGAACCCGTTGAGGCCGGGGAGCCCCAGCGAGGAGAGCGAGACGACCAGGAAAACCGCCGAGAAGGCCGGCACGACCTGCCAGAGCCCGCCGAACTCGGCGATGAGCCGGGTGTGCCGCCGCTCGTAGATCATCCCCACCAGGAGGAAGAGCGCGCCGGTGGACAGGCCGTGGTTCACCATCTGGATGATCCCGCCCACGAGGCCCTGAGGCGTGAGCGTGAAGAGGCCCAGCATGACGAACCCCAGGTGGCTCACGCACGAGTAGGCGACGAGCTTCTTCAAGTCCGGCTGGACCATCGAGACC
>JACQRS010000207.1 GCA_016206385.1 Candidatus Rokuibacteriota bacterium
CTCGCCAAGTGGATCTACAAGGTCGTGGTGGTCGGCAACACCTGCATGCACCACATCCTGCTCGGCATCGACCCCTCCTATGTGGGCCTGGCCCCCTACGCGCCCGTGATGCGCCATCCGCTCGTGCTCCCGGCCCGGGAGCTGTTCCTCAGGGTGAACCCGGAGGCGCGGGTCTGCCTGCTTCCGATCGTGGCGGGGTTCGTCGGCGCGGACGCCGTCGCCGTGGCCCTCGCGACGCGCATCTACGAGAGCGCCGAGATCCGCATCGCGGTGGACATCGGGACCAACGGCGAGGTGCTCCTGGGCTCCCGCGATAAGCTCTGGGCCTGCTCGGCGCCGGCCGGTCCGGCGCTGGAGGGCGCCCAGATCAAGCACGGGATGCGGGGAGCTCTCGGGGCGATCGACAAGGTATGGCTGGAGGATGACCTACGCATCCACGTCATCGGGGAGGCTGCGCCGCTGGGAATCTGCGGCTCGGGCATCATCGACGCCCTCGCCGCGCTCTTGGACGCTGGCGTCATCGACTGGACCGGGCTGATCCGGGTGGAAGACGTGGACCAGCTGCCCCGGGGTCTGCGAGAGCGGGTCAGCATGCGGGGCGAGGAGCGCGAGGTCGCCCTGGTCCGGGCGGGAGAGCTCGGCGCGGCCCAGGAGATCGTCCTCACCCAGGAGGATGTCCGCCAGGTCCAGCTCGCCAAAGGCGCCATCGCCTCCGGCGTGGGGATGCTCCAGCACGTGGCGGGGATCCGCGACGAGCAGATCGTTGAGCTGATGCTGGCGGGTGGCTTCGGGAACTACCTCTCGATCCAGAGCGCGGTCAGGATCGGGCTGATCCCGCCGCTGCCCGTCGAGCGTATCCGCTACGTGGGGAACGCGGCGTCGCTGGGCGCGCAGCTCTGCTTGGTCTCAGAACCCGAGCGGCAGCGGGCGGCCGAGATCGCCCGGCGCATCGAGCACATCTCGCTGGCAGCCCACCCCGACTTCCAGGACATCTTCGTGGAGGCGATGAACTTCCCGCGCTGAAGGAGACACGGCATGAAGAACGGATTTCGCGTGATGGATAGCGACCTGCACACGATGGAGCCCGACGGCCTCTGGGAGCGCTACCTGGAGGAGCGCTTCCGCAAGCTCGCCCCGACGTTCGCGCGCTCGGTGGAGGGATCACCGAACCAGCCGACGATCCGGATCGGAGACCTCGCCATCGGTGAGTTCACGATGCGGCCGACCACGGCGCGGGCGGGTGGCGACCTCTACCGGCGCACGGTCGCCAAGCATCCCCACAACGAGGTCGCCATCGCCCGCGGCTACGACGCCGAGTCGCACCTCCAGGCCATGGACATCGAGGGGATCGACGTGGCGATCCTCTATGGGACGCGGGGCCGGCAGGTCCTGATGCACGACGACCTGGACCCGGAGCTGGCCGCGGCGCTCGCCCGCGCCCACAACAACTGGACCCGCGACTACTGCGGGGGGAACCCCGAGTGGCTCAAGTTCGCGGCCCAGATCGCGTTCCACGACGTCGATTGGGCTGTCAAGGAAGCTCGCCGCGCCGTGAGGGAGCTGGGCGCGGTCGCGGTCATCGGAAATCCCAACCCGGTCAAGGGCAGGCACATCCACGACGCGGACTTCGAGCCGCTCTGGGACGCGATCGAGGAGCTGGGGGTGCCAGTGGGCTTTCACCCGACAGGGATCTCCTCCCTCCGGGACGACATCGCGCGGCGCTTGCTCGACCACCCGAGCGGCCGGGCGATCGGCAGCGCGGCGCGCAACCCGATGGAGCTGATGCTGGCGTTCGCGAGCCTGGCCGCGGGCGGTGTGCTGGAGCGCCACCCGAAGCTCCGCTGCGCGTTCCTCGAGGGCACGTGCGGGTGGCTGCCGTGGTGGCTCTGGCGGCTCGACGAGATCTGGGAGAAGTTCGGCCCGGGCTCCGATGTGAAGCTCTCCGCCCTACCCGGCGAGTACTTCTTCCGTCAGTGCTTCGTGGCGACGGACGCCGATGAGAAGGTGCTCCAGCAGGTGGTGGAGGCGGTCGGCGACGACAACATCGTCGTTTCGACCGACTATCCGCACTCGGATGGCCTCTTCCCCAACGC
>JACQRS010000211.1 GCA_016206385.1 Candidatus Rokuibacteriota bacterium
TAGCGCTTGGCTGGGACGGCGACCGCCTGTCCTCTCCCCCCTCAGCCGTACTCCGTGACGCTCTTCTGAGCGGTGCCGACATGGATCACTTCGTGGCCCGCATCCTTCCACTCCTCGGGGTCGATCCGGCCGTCAATCCGGGGCGGTTGTCCCTCACTGGCCACAAACGGGGTGTCGAACTGGATGTAGGGGAGGCGCTTTCCCTCGAGCTCGGCCGGATAGGCGGTCGGCTCGAAGGCCATCTCTACGATTCCCGAGCCCAGCCCGCAGCCGAAGCCGTAGACGTCGCCGGTAGTGGCCGAGACGTGGACGTGCGCATGCTCGGTGGCAAAGTTGAGGGGCCCGACATGCACGCTCGCAGCCAGGTTCGGCACGTGGGCGTGGTACATGTAGACGAGATCGCCGTGGTCGTAGGTGAAGCCCTCGAACTCGAGGTGGCTCCAGCCCCTGTAGCGTCTGTCCAGATAGCGCTTGGCGATGGCCTCGGCCAGGGCGCTCGAGATCTTGATCTCGCTGGCCGCCACATAGACATTGCCCGCCCGGTCGTAATGCAGTGTCACCCCCTGGGGGCCCGCAGCGGTCCGCACGCCGAACGACCTTGGATCGTCGGCGATGGTCGCCGTCACCCCGCCACAGCCCTCGGCCAGGCCCGGCGCGAGGGTGGTGCTCACCAGCATGGCGGCGATCAGGAAGCTTAACCGCGCTCTCATCTCCTCCCCCCCCCACCGTGTCAGGTTGATTCCAAGATTACCAGATCAGTCGCCGTCGGGCTCATGAGACAGGCACCTCGCGGGAGAAGATGGTAAAGGATGAGCGCTGGGTCTGGCGGAGGGCTTCCCGAAGCTGGGCTTTCCCTCGAGCGGCCTGGGGGATCGTCGCCTGGAAAAACTTGGTATAGAAGTGGTCGGGCTCCACAACGACTCTGGCCCTGAGCTTGAGCCCCGGCCGGTCAACCGTCCACGAATGCTTCATCATGAAGCTCGCCTTGGGGGCCAGGCGCGTGTCGTAAAGCTCCTTGGAAAGGTCCAGCGGCGCGTCGCGCCCGATCACCGCCTCTCTCGGGCTCCCCTTCACCGGCCGCCCCCCGGCGTCCACCAGATCCAGCCTGAGAAACACCTTGGGGGTGAGATAGGTGGGAAAGTAATGGCCGACTCCGCTGTTGGTGATGACGAGCATGGCCTGGAGCGCATCCCCCTCCCTCGCGGTCCTGAGATCGATGGTCACCCCTTGTCTCACCATGTCAGGGTCATGGATGCCCCGCCAGAGGTGGCGGCGGTCGGGCATGTGGCAGTCCTGGCACTGGATCCCCTGGCGCGCATACGGGCTCGCCTTCCAGTCCTCGTAGGTGTTCTCCAGGAGCTTTCCGTTCAGCGCGGCGCCGTCTTCCGGGAACTGGTGGCAGCCCTGGCAGAACTCTGAGCGGAGAAAGGCCTGAGTCCGAGTGGCTCCGTTGTGGGGGAGTTGCTCCCGCGGCGCACTCGATACGAGGCTCCCGTCGCGCTTGGGCGGGCCGAAGCGCTCCCACTTCCGCACGTGACAGGCCGCACACACGAGCCCCTTGCCCTGGAGTGACCTGTCGAAGACCGGGTTGGCCGCGAACACTGGCGCGCCCTGTTTATCGAGCCGCCGCACCTTCTCCTGCTGCTCGCTCAGCGGGCTGTGGCAGCGCTGGCAGTCAAGCGCTGACTCGGGGTCCAACCGGATCATGTCGGTAAGCTGACCCATCACCCCCGGCCCCATGGTCTTGGCGTGAAGGCTGGTAGTCCAGTCAGCGTACTGAGCGGGGTGGCAGGTGCCGCAGTCCTTGGGATCCAGCGATGCCTCGACAGGTGTGAACCTGGCGGGGGGTTTTCCCTGAGGCGGGATCGGGGACTCCCAGTGCTGGTCGAGAAACTCCCGGATGGACTTCTCTGGGCCCACGGGTTTGGCCTGGGCCTCCGCCCTGGCGAGCCTAGTGACGAGCGCGGGTTCGAGGAGCGACGCGATCAGCTGGCGGGCCTGAAGGCTGTCCCATTCCTTGGGCCCGACCACCCGCCCGAGCAGCTCGCCCTGCTTACCGACCAGATAGGTCGTGGGGATGAAGCGGATCCGGTAGCGCTCGCTGACCTTTCCGTCCCGATCCAGAAGCGCCGGGAATGTCAGGCCGAATTCTTTCATGAACGCGGCGACGGCCTCCGGAGTCTCCTGAAAGTCGACGGCGAGGATCACCAGGCCCTTGTCCTTGAACTCCCGGTGAAGCCGCTCCATGGCCGGCATCTCCTCCCGGCAGGCCGGACACCAGGTCGCCCAGAAGTTGAGGAAAACCACCTTGCCGCGGAAGTCGCGGAGGCTAACGCGCTTGGCGTCGAGCGAGGGGAGGGCAAACATGTGGGCCGGCGGGGGCGGGACGAAGCGCTCCACCTTCAGAGCCTTGAAGAAGTGCTGCCCTGCAGCGACGGAGCCGCTTACCCCCAGGACGACGCCGATGAGCACGCCGGTGCCGAGCTTCGACGCGCCCCAGAGCCGCACCTCACGCCCCTTTCGGCCCCGATGACATGGCTGGTCCGATTACTGATCGGCGACGCCGTTTCATTACTGTTCGTCGTTGTCGCATGTGTCTTCCTCGCGCCTCATTGGGCGGTCTGTGCGCCAGGAGCTGTTCACGGTCGAGCGTCTCTCAGCTCGACGTCGATCGCCTCGCGAAGACGGGTCATCCGCTCCTCGTACTCCAGCATCCGGGCGACCAAGACCAGAGCAGCGATGAAATAGATTATGCCATCCAAGGCACCCATCAAGCCCCAACCAATAGACTGGTCCTCGAGGGGACTCAGGCCCCAGACGCGCGGCACAGTCGTGTAATGAGGGTAGAACACCTCCCGAGCAAAGACGGCAATGGACATGAGCGGAAGCGCGGTTGGGCCCACCGCTGCGATGATGTAGGCCAGCCTGAAGCCATAGGGGATGTGCCCGTGGAGCCGCGGGGCTGGGTTGATCAGGGGCCACCAGAAGAGGAGGGCCGAGGCGAAGAAGGAAAGATGCTGGATATTGTGGAGTACCTCATATCGAAGGGACGCCTCATAGGCGACGGGGAAGTGCCAGCCCCACAGGATGACCATGAAGAGTACCCAGCTGACAGGCATCAGCGTCAATGCTCGGAGCCCTTTGCGCACAAGCGCGCCCCGGGTCAGGAGACGCCCGAGGCGGTGCCGGAGGCGCCGGGGCAGTGCCCAGAGGACCACGGGCAGCGGGTTCGCCAGCAACAGGAGGGGTGGGGCCACCATTGTGAGCAGCTCGTGCTGGATCATGTGCATGGTGAGAAGCAAGGCGGCGAAGGTGTCAATCGGGGAGAGGAGGGCCAAGGCGATCACCGCGAGGCCGGCCAGGTAGAGGGCAAGTTGCCCGGGCCTCACGGCCGCCTTCTGCCGCCTGAGCCGCCTCCAGCCGGTGACGTAGGCGACCCCGAAAGCTGCCACA
>JACQRS010000203.1 GCA_016206385.1 Candidatus Rokuibacteriota bacterium
GGGCTGGTCGGGGCGACTGGATTTGAACCAGCGACCCCTGGCACCCCATGCCAGTGCGCTACCGGGCTGCGCCACGCCCCGGACCGGGATGCATTGTACGGGACCGTGGACGACAATTCAAGGCGCGCCCGGCGCCCGATCCCTCGCGAGTAGCGATCGGAGCGCCAGCAGCTGGGTCCGGAGCCGCCTGAGCGCGGCGCCGTAGCGCCCCTCCCTCGCGTCCGGCTCGGGCGGCGCGCTCTTGCGGCGGGCTTCGGCGGCGAGCCGCTTCTTCGCGCCCTCGAGGGTGAGCCGCTCCTCGTAGCGCAGCGTCTTGATGCGCGCCACCAGCTCCACGTCGCGCTTGCGATAGAGGCGCTGGCCGGCGAGATTCTTCTTGGGGCGGAGCAGCTTGAACTCGGACTCCCAGTAGCGGAGAACGTAGGCGGGAACGCCCGTCAGGGTCTCGACCTCGCCGATCCGATAGTACAGCTTGTCCGGAATCTCCTGCAGCATGGTGCCGGAGAGCCCGACTACTGGCTGAGGCGAAGCTTCAACCCTTTGCTGGGCTTGAATGTGAGCACTTTCCGCGCGGTGATCTCGATGCTGTCTCCCGTCTGGGGATTCCGGCCGCGGCGGGAGGCCTTCTTCCTGATCCGGAAATGCCCGAAGCCGACGATCTTCACGTCCTCGCTCCGCTCGAAGCAGCGGAAGATGGTGTCGAACACCGACTCGACCACTGCCGCCGACTGCCGCTTGGACAGCCCGTGACCGGCCACCGCGTTGATGAGATCGTTCTTCGTCAGGGCACTCACCCCCCTTCCGTGCGCACGGTGTCGCCGACCCACGCGAGGTAGGCGGGGGAACCTGTCTCCACCGAGAGCGCCAGCACCTCGGGGACCGAATAGCCGTGGAGCTCGAGAACCCGCTGCTGGAGGGCTTCGTAGCACTCCCGCCGGGTTTTCACCACCAGAAGCGCCTCCGCCGCTTCCTGGAGCTGTCCGTCCCAGAAGAAGACCGAGCGCACCCCCGGCAGCACGTTGACGCAGGCGGCGAGATGCTCGGCTACGAGAGCCCGGGCGATGCGTTGGCCCTCCTCAGCCGACGACGTCGTGACGAGAACCACCAGGGTATCGGTGGCGGTCATCGCCCCTCGCCCCTGACGATGAACCCGCTGACGCCCTTGGCTTCGAGGTCTTTCTGGACCGCCTGGGCGCGCTGCCGCTCCGCGTAGGCACCGACCCGGACCACGTGGACCGACCCGGCGGCGTGGGAGCGCCGGATCTTCACGGTGAGCCCCTGGCTGGCTAACTCCTTGGAAAGGGTCACGGCATCCCTGAGCCCCAGGGCAGGCCGAATCACGACCTCGTTTCCGGCCGCCTCTGCGCGGTAGTCCCTTCCAGGGAGCTTGGCGTTGACCTCGTCCGCTGAGGCGCCCACCACGAACACCTCGTGGGTGCTTCCCACCGGTTGATCACCCGAGGAGCGCTGGAATTGCTGGACCGGGTACTTCTGGGCGGTGAGCCGGCCGGCCAGCCGGGCGGCGTTGGCTTGGTCGCTAAATGCTCCCACCTGAACCCAGTACTCCCCTTGGGCCGTTGCCTTTGCGGGAGCGCGTTCCTTGGCTGGCTTTGCCGCGGGCGGCTCAGGCTTTGCCTCCATCTTGGCCGCGACCTTGGGAGGCTGAGCGGCTGGCGCCTCGGCCTTCGGTGCGGGCCGCGGCGGCGCGGGCGGCCTTGCCGGCTGGACCTGAGCCTTCATCGGTGGTGCGGGCGGGGGCGGCGGGGGATTCAACCACTCAAGGAGGTACGGGAGCGCGACGACAACGAGGACCGCGAACGCGACCAGGGCAAAGAGCCCGCGGTAACCCCACTCTGAGAACATGCGTCGGCGAGGGCGTTCCTCGACGGCTTCTTGCTCTTCGTCCTGGTAATCGTCAGGTGTCCGGCTCATAAAGCCGCTTTATCTTAGCACAGCCAAGAGCGTCCACAAGCGGATTTTGTCTTGCCCCGCGCCCAGTTAGCGCGCCCGGCGGCTCAGCGCCGAACCGGCGAGCGCAGGAACACCAGCTCCTCGAAGAGCGCCTCGGCGCGGCTTTGAGTGTCGTCGGAGTCCACCATGAGCGCCACCTTGCCGACCCGCGGGGGCTCTCTGCCGAAGAGGTCCTTGTAGTCCTGGTACACGTTTCGCTCCTCCTCGACCCAACGGTTCAGCTGGTCGGCCCCGCTTTGAAGGACAACCACCTTCACATTGGCCGACTGGGGGTTGATGAGGTTTGCTCCCGCGGGGGCGTGGCTGTCCCAGATGTATCCCATGACGTCGCTGCTGCTCCGGGGCGAGGGCCACCGGGGAAAAACCAGATAAACCTGGGCAGCCTGGTCATCGCGAGGGCGCTCCCGGACATCGCCGGACGTGGGGAGCGTGACGACCTTCCATCGCCAGCGAAGGATCGGGAACCGCTTGATGTCCAGCACCAGATCACGGTAGAGGGCGAAGGACGTGCCCTGGCTCACGAGGCGAAATGCGAGAGCGCGATCGTCGAGCACCACCTCTACCTGGGCCTGGCCGACGAACTCCTTGAGGGTCCATCCGGGCGGAAGCTCGGAGCTCGGCAGCGTCGCCGGCGAGGTCTCCGCCACCTTCACGACAACTCGGCCCGTCGGTCCCGATGGGGCCGGCGCGGGTCCGGGTGGCTCCCGCCTCAACCGATCGGCTGTGCCCCTCGGGGCCGCGGGTTCCCGAGCCGGGCTCGGCACAGCGGCAGGCGTTGCCAGCTCGACAGCGGGGGGCGCTTCGGAAGCGCCTGGCAGGAGCCGGGAGTAGAACGCCCGGTGGCGGGGGCTTGAAAGGAGCGCGGCCGCCACCGCGGCCAGCGGGAGGAGGACGAGCGCGAGGCGAAGGCGAGCCGATGAGCGACGGGCCATGCTCGCTATCGCCTCGCCTTCTTGACCCGGGTCCGACGGAAGGCGAGCCGAACCGGGGAGCCGGTGAAGCCGAAGGCCTGGCGGAGCGCGTTCACCAGGTAGCGCTCGTAGGAGAAGTGAACCTTCTCGGCCCCGCTCACGCGGAGGACGAAGGTGGGCGGCGCGACGGCCACCTGGGTGGCCGAGTGCAGCGTGAGCGGGAGGCCGGCCCGGGTGGTGGGTCGGCGTTCCATCGCGTGGGCGAGGGCCTTGGTGAGGAGCGTGGGCGGCAGTCGCTTGGTCGCCTCCTCCGCCACCTGGTCCACGAGGTCGAACAGCTCCGCGAGCCCCGAACCCGTCACCGCCGAGGTGAAGCCGACCGGGGCGTAGTCGAGAAAGCGGAGGCGATCGCGGATCCGGTTCACCATCTCTGCCCGGCTCGGCTTGCCGGGCGGAACCAGGTCCCACTTGTTCACCGCCAGGACCGTGGCCCGACCGGCCTCGTGAGCATAGCCGGCGATGTGGGCGTCCTGGGCCGTGACGCCTTCGGTCGCATCCAGGATGACCACCGCCACCTGACACCGCTCGAGGCGCTTGAGGGCCATCACGACGGAGAGCTTCTCCAGCGCTTCGATCACCCGCCCCTTCCGGCGGATGCCCGCGGTGTCGATCAGGAGATAGCGGCGGTCGCGGAAGAGGAGCGGCGTGTCCACGGGATCGCGCGTCGTGCCCGGAGCCTCGTGGACCAGGAGCCGATCGCTCCCGAGCAGGCCATTGATCAGGGAGGACTTCCCCACGTTGGGCCGGCCGATGATGGCCACCCGCAGCCCTTCCGGCTCCTGCTCCGCTTCGGCGTGACCGGCGCGGTCTCGGATCGCGTCCAGCAGCGTGGCCACGCCCCGACCGTGCTCCGCCGAGACCGGGAGCACCTCAGGGAAGCCGAGCGCGAAGAATTCGCCCAAGAGGGCGTCCTGGCCCGCGCTGTCGATCTTGTTTGCCACGACGACGACCGGACGCTGGCAGCGCCTGAGCGTCCGCGCAATTTCCTGGTCCAGGGGAGTCATCCCTGCCCGCGCATCGACCACGAACAGGATCAGGTGGGCCTCTTCGATGGCGGTCAGGACCTGGCGGCGCACCGCGCTGGTCAGGCTGTGGTCGCTGACGGGATCGAAGCCGCCGGTGTCGACGATCGTCGCCTGCCACCGTCCGAAGCTCACCACGCCGTAGAGCCGATCCCGGGTCACCCCGGGCACGTCCCGGACCAGGGCCTGGCGTCGGCCCACGAGCCGGTTGAAGAGCGCGGACTTCCCGACGTTCGGGCGTCCCACGATGGCGATGACGGGCGTGACCATCGCGGTGTCGCCGGTTAGCCGTCGAAGAGTGCCCTGAGGAGCGCGCGTGGCGTGGGCTCAACCGCCTTGACCGGGACGCCGAGGTGGGTCGCCAGGTCCTCGGGGGCGAGGTCGTCGAGAAAGACATTCTCCCCATCCTTCAGCGCGACCGCGGGGATGAGAACCGTGTCCGCTACGGCGCGGACGGAGAGCTGGGCGAGGATGTCCCGGCCAGTGAGCAGGCCGGCCACGCCGATGGCGCGACCGAAGAAGTCGTTGGCCACCGGGATCACCTCCACCGCGCGATCCTCGAGCCGGAGGTCCTGAAGGAGCGCGCTCAGCACCGGCGCGAACATCTCGCCGGTGACGACGCCCACCCGCCGGGTACCCACGCCGAACGCGTCGGTGCGCGGCCGGCCCACGACCCGCTTCCACCCGTCGGTGAAGCGCCGGACCAGCCCCACCCCATCTTCCAGCAACGGGAACCCCTCGTAGTGGCGGGCCGGCGGCATCTCCACTCCGCCCAGCAGGTACAGCTCGTCAGCCGCGAAGACGAAGCGACTGCCGAGCCGAGCCCGGAACTCCTCTTGCCAAGCCTCGATGCAATGGACCAACTCACGCGCCTCAGCCGGGGTGATCGACCGGAGCTCAGGTAACCGCTCCCGGTGGCGGGTCAGGCCCACGGGGACCACCGCCACCGTGGCGACCGCCGGGTGGAGTCGCGCCAGGTCCCTGACGCTCCGCTCCAGGTGCGGGCCGTCGTTCCACTCCGGGCAGAGCACGATTTGGGCGTGCATCACGATTCTCGCCTTGGCCAGGCGCGCCATGATCGGCAGGATCTCGCGCCTCACCCGCGGCTGGCCCAGGAGGCGGTGGCGGAGCTCGGGATCGGTGGCGTGCACCGAGACGTAGAGGGGTGAGAGGCGCTGCGCCTCGATACGCAGCAGATCGTCCTCCTCGAGGTCCGTGAGGGTGATGTAGTTGCCGTGGAGGAAGGAGAGCCGGTAGTCGTCATCCTTCACGTACAGGCTCTTCCGCATCCCCTTCGGGAGCTGATGGATGAAGCAGAAGACGCACTTGTTGGCGCACGTGGAGATCTCCCCGGGTCGCGGGGGGAGGAGCTCGAGGCCGAGCCCTTTCCCGCCCTCGCGCCGGACCGTCGCCCATCGCGGGCCGTCGGTGCCGACGAGCGCGAGGCGGAGGACCTCTTCACCGGCCTGGAAGTGAAAGTCGATGGCGTCGCGCACGGGCGTCCCGTTGATGGCCACGATGCGGTCCCCGGCCAGGAGTCCGGCCAGAGCCGCAGGGCTGCCCCGGCGCACCTGGGCGACCACCACGCCGTCAGCGGACGAGGGTCGGGACATGAGGTTCCTTGTCGGTCGGCTGATTCAGGAGCTTGGTTCCTTGGTACAGGTACTGGATCCCAGAGGCGACGGTGAAGCCGGCGGTGATCCAGAGCAGCACGTTCTTGATGCGGGGGTCGATCTGGTAGGCCAGCACGAAGAGGACTGCCAGCACGGTGGCCATCTGCAGCGCGGTGCTGGCCTTGCCCAGGGCGGTCGGCGTGGGATAGACGCGGCCCCCGGCGATGTGGATGAGGGCGGTTCCCAGGATCAGCAGGAAGTCTCGGCTCAGCACCGTCACCGTGATCCAGAACGGCAGGAGCCGTGGATACAGGTAGGTCAGCGTGGCGAAGGAGGCGGTGAGGAGAAGCTTGTCGGCGAGTGGGTCCAGGAAGGCGCCGAGGCGGGTCTGGCTACCCCGGGCTCGGGCGATGTAGCCGTCCAGGAGATCCGTGACGCTGGCCAGGCAGAAGACGAGGAGCGCCGCTGTCGCGTGCCGATACACCAGAAGGCTCACGAACAGCGGGATGAGGAGGATCCGAAGGGTCGTCAGCCAGTTGGCCAGTCCCATGGTTTCTGGAGAGGACGCGTCGGCCTATTGTATCACCCGGTCACAGGTGGCTGGCGCACCGATCCGGTACGGCGCAACCCTGGCGAGCACCGGGGTCGGGAGCTCGACCTCCAGGCGAATTCCGCCGGGCTCGTCAGCGCGGCGGAGGACGCGCCCCGTCGCGTAGCACAGTGCGAGGGTGGCGCCGTCAGCATAGGGAATCCGGAGGATGGCATGACCCGTGCGAGGGCGGAGGGCCAGCTCGATCCGGCCGAGAAGCTCGCCCATCCCCTGCCCCGTGAGCGCTGAGATGGGCACCCCGCGCGACTCTTCGGTGAGGGAGTCGAGCCCGTTGTCGCCTGCGCGCCGGTCCACCTTGTTGAGGATGGCGATGACCGGCCGCTCGGCGAGATCAAGGTCGGCCAGGATCCGTTCCACAGCCTCACGCTGCTGGGCGGCCTCGGGGTGGCTGACGTCCAGGACATGAAGCAGGACATCCGCCTCCGGGAGCTCCTCCAGAGTCGCCTTGAAGGCGGCCACGAGCTGGGTGGGGAGCTTTCGGATGAAGCCCACCGTGTCGGTCAGGATGAACGGCTGATGGCCCGGGGCCGCCACCCGGCGCGCCGCGGGATCGAGCGTCACGAAGAGCCGGTCCGCAACCGGAAAGCTGGAGCCGGCCAGCCGGTTGAGGAGCGTGGTCTTTCCGGCGTTGGTGTAGCCGACCAGCGCCACCACGGGTAGCCCCACTGACCGGCGCCGCTCTCTCAGGAGCCGCCGGTGGGTATGCACGTGGCCGAGGGCCTCGCTGATCTGGCGGATCCTGCGGCGAATGAGCCGGCGATCGGACTCGAGCTGGGTTTCGCCCGGTCCCCGCGTGCCGATCCCGCCCCCGAGGCGCTCCAGGTGCTTCCACTGCCCCACCAGCCGGGGGAGAAGGTAGGTGAGCTGGGCCAACTCGACCTGGAGCTTCCCCTCGCTTGTCCGCGCCCGCTGGGCGAAGATGTCCAGGATCAGCGCTGTCCGGTCGATCACCTTGACACCCGCGCCGCGCTCGAGGTTTCGCTCCTGGATCGGGGTCAGGCTGTCGTCTGAGATCAGGAGGTTGACGTCGCGCTCCTGTGCCAGCTGCTTGAGCTCCTCCACCTTCCCCTTGCCGAAGAAGAGGGAGGGCGAAGGGGCCCCGCGTTCCTGGATCAGGGTTCCCACCACCTCGGCGCCGGCGGCCTCAGCCAGCCGACGCAACTCGTCCAGGGATTCCAGCACCTGGGCGCGACGCTGGGCCGGAAGGCGCAGCGCCCCCAGGAGGGCGCGTTCGGGCCGGGCCGCGGTGTGAGTTGCCGTCACGGGGCTCATCCCACCAGCTTTTCCTGTTCGATCAGCTTGGCGAGGGCCTCGGCCGCCCCCTCGAGGCCACCCGCAGCCCGGACATCCATCCACTGAAGCTCCGGCTCCCTGGCGAACCACGTCCACTGCCGCTTCGCGTAGCGAAGGGTATCCCGCTTCATCAGCCGGATCGCCTCCGCCTCGGTGAGGCGGCCGCGGATGACCCAGGCGAAGTGACGGTAGCCGATCCCCTTCATGGCTGACAGGCTCTCATGGTACCCCGCCTCGAGGAGCATCTCCACCTCGGCCCTTAAGCCACAGGCCACCATGGCGTCGACCCGGGCCCGAAGGATCTGAGCCAAGAGCGGCCTCGGCATGGTGAGACCGACCATGAGGAGGGCCCAGGGTGGGTCAGTCTCGCGCCAGTGGGACGGCGTGCCGAGGGGCTGACCGGTCTGATGCTGGATCTCAAGAGCCCGGATGATCCGAACCTTATCTTTCGGGGAGATACGGCGAGCCGCCTCAGGATCTACTCGAGCCAGCCTGCGATGCAGCGCGAAGGCCTCCCGCCCCCTGGCCCACTCTTCCAGCGCCCGCCGAAACTCGGGATCGCCCGGCGGGGCGGGATGTAAGCCGCGGAGCAGCGAGCGGATGTAGAGCCCGGTCCCTCCGACGACCACCGGCAGCCGGCCTCGCTGGCGGATCGCCTCGATGGCAGCCAAGGCTTCGCTCCTGAAGCGCGCCGCGTGATAGTGCTCGTCGGGGTCCACCACGTCAATCAGGTCGTGGCGCACCGCCGCGAGCTGGGCGGGGGTCGGCTTGCCGGTGCCGATGTTCATCCGACGGTACACCTGGCGGGAGTCCGCGCTCACCACCTCCAGCGGCAGCCGCTGGGCAAGGTGGACGACGACCTCGGTCTTCCCCACCCCCGTGGGCCCGGCGATCACAACCAGGGGCGGCCGCGCGTGGCCGGGTGTCAGCATGGCTCCTCACCAGGTCCGGCGGAGCTCGCGCTTGATCTCTCTGAGGGAGAGACGGGAAACAACGGGGCGACCGTGGGGGCAGAAATACGGGGTCTCGGCGGCCGACAGATCCTGGAGCAGACGGGCCATCTCGCTCCGGTCCAACGGCTGGTTCGCCTTGACGGCGGCCCGGCCCGCGACAAAGGCGAGGGCCCGCTCCGGAGGAGGGGCATCGGAGTGCCGGGCCGGCCCGACCTCCTCGAGCAGGCCCTCGATCAGCCGGCGCGGCTCCTGGCCCTTCAGGAGGGACGGGACAGCCCGGAGGAGGAACGTTCCCCTGCCGAACTCCTCCAGGGAAAAGCCGAGGGTGGAGAGGGTCGGAAGCCACTCGGCCAGCAGCGCGTGGCTGGCCGGCCCCAGCTCGAGCGCTTCGGGCAGCAACAGCTTCTGCGAGGGCAAGGGCCCCGATCCTAGCTCGGCTTTCAGCCGCTCAAACAGCACGCGCTCGTGGGCGACATGCTGATCGATGAAGAACACTTCCTCGTCACTGGCCGCCACGACGAAGGTCTCGTGGAGCTGGCCCACCACGGTGCCGAAGCCGGCGGACGTGTAGGGAGGGGAAGCCTCCTTGAAGAGCAGCTTCTGGTCCGGGGGCATCGCGGGTTCGTGCGGCGAGCCGGTGGCCCGGGGCGGCGCGGCGGCGTGGGCGGCGTGGTGCGGGATTCCGGCCATCGGCACACCGCCGTCCCCCTTCTGACGCGAGGTGAGCGCGATCTGCAGGAGACGGGCTCCCCGGTGGGCGTCGTCGAAAAACATCTCGTAGAAGTCGCCGAGCCGGAAGAGGAGGAGGTAGTCGGGATACCGGCGCTTGAGCTCCCGGTACTGGCGCATCATCGGGGTGAGCGCCGCCCGTGGGATCGTCGCGTCGTCGGGGCGCGTGGGGCGGCTCGTGGTCTCGTCCACGTCAGGGGGCGAGTGCGGGACGCAGCCGGTCATAGGCGGCGGTCAGGGACTCGGGGAGCACCCGGACATCGCCCAGGACCGGCATGAAATTGGTGTCGCCGTTCCAGCGGGGGACCACATGCAGGTGCAGGTGGCCCTCCACGCCTGCCCCGGCCACGCGCCCCTGGTTCACGCCCACGTTGAACCCGTCGGGGCGGTAAACGGTGCTGAGGGCACGGATCGCCGACTGCACGAGCGCCATCGTCTCGCCGAGCTCCTCGGGGGTGGCCTCTTCCAGCGGGCCCACATGCCGGTTGAGCGCGGCCATCAGGTGGCCCGGCGAGTAGGGAAAAGCGTTGAGGAGGAGAAAGGCTCTGGGGCGCCGGCAGAGGATCAGGGCGGCCCGATCGTCCTCAGCTGCCAGGGCGGCGCAGAACAGACACCCATCGCTCCGGGACGCCCCGGAGACATACGCCATTCGCCAGGGGGCCCAGAGGCGATCCACGCCCCTTTAAACGACGAAGGCAGGGGGACACGCGGTCCGCCCTGCCTTCGCGGTCGTTCCTGGTTGGCTCACGTGTTGACGAGTTCCCGGAGCCGTTTGCCCACCTTGAAGAACGGAACCCGCTTTTCGGGAACGCTGACGCTGCTGCCGGTCTTGGGGTTACGCCCCTTGCGGGCGTTTCGATGCCGGATCCTGAAGCTCCCGAAGCCGCGAAGCTCGACCTTTTCGCCCTTGCTCAGGGCATCGGTGATGTTGTCGAAGATGGTGTTGACGATGAGCTCGGTCTCCTTCTTGGTCAGGTTCGACAGCTTCACGACTTCGTCAATCAGGTCGGCTTTCGTCATGGTCCCGCTCCCTCGAAAATGCCACCGCTGGCGCTCCCCCACCCGACGAGGCAAGCTAGCACAGAATGATCAAGATTGTCAAGTAGGTCGAGGGGTTACGGCCTCCTGGCGGCCCGCCCTTGACACCCCCAAACCGTTCCAGTAGGGTGGGCGCGATGGATTGGAGCCTCACGAGCCCCGCCGCCATCGTCATCGGACTCTCCGTAGTCCTGCTGGCGTGGTACTTCATCGGTTCCCAGTGGAATCGTCGGCGGAGCCGGGTGTTCGTTCGCGGCTTGGCCAAAGGCTTCGCCGAGCTCAACCCCAGACCCACGATCCAGTGGCTTGGCGCCTCCGCCTTCCAGATTCACGCCGCCAACCCTCCTGAGCCGTTCAAGAGCCTGGCCGTCATGGTGGTCCTCCAGCCCCGCGAGATGCTGTTGATCTGGATCGTGAACCGGTTCCGTGGACGCGAGGACCTCCTGGTGGTCAAGGGGGAACTGCGGCGCGATCCCAGGTGGGAGCTCGAGCTGTTCGACCTCCACACCCCGACCGGCCGGGAGGGACACCGGTCGGCAGAGGTGGAGCGCTGGGTGATCACCGATGCCCCTGTCCCGCCGGGGCTCGGCTGGGCTTACCCCGCGGCCCAGAGTGATCCCCGCCCCCGCTGGACGGCGGTCCTGGACGGGCTTCCGTTCCGGCTCCACCGGCTCTCCATCCGACGCGCCGCCCCGCACCTCCTGCTCTGCCTCACCCCGCCGGCGGGAGAGTTTCCGGGGGAGCTGCTGCTGAGGAGCCTCGTCGCGATTGGCGAAACGGCGGCCCGCTGATTCGCGCGGGCCCGCGTCATCCGCGCCGCGGCTTGACGCGACGGAACAGGTCTGCTATAACTCCGACGGGAAACGCGATGAAGCAGCTCTGGCAGGCGTTTCGATCGCTGAAGATCTGGCGGATCGCCAGAGACTTTCTGTGGGGACTGGCCTTCCTCGAAACCTACAAGGAGGTCCTGAAGGAAAAACGGAAGGTCGAAAACCTCATGAACGTGGTGCTCCTCGGTGAGTTTCTCGGGATCCCGCTCATGAATTCGACGATCGCGCTCAAGATGCTCCCCTACCTCTACCCCCACCTCCATAACTGGCGCCGCAGCCTGCTCACCGAGCACGACATCACGGACGATCTTCCCGATCTCCACTAGCCGGTGCACCGCGCGGCAGCCGCCAGCCCGCCTCGGCGCAGCGGTGGCTAACCGACGGGAACCGGCGTGCTCGCTTCCTCCTCGATGACCCTTCGGATGGCCTCGTAGTCGGCTGCGCCCGGGACAACGCGGTTGCCGTTGATCACCACGTGGAGGTCGTTCCGGAGCCGGTGCTTGAGGGAGAGCCAGAGCCCGCGAAGCGTGTCGAGGCCGACCGGCTTGGCGAGGACGAGCGGACCGAACTCCTGCTTCAGCCGGTGGGCCATTTCGGCCGCCCGGTCCTGCATGGCGAGAATCTCTGGGGAGTACTCGGGGAACTGGTTCCGGATCTCTTCCCGGCTGACGCCGCAGCCCGCGGCGTACTTGGCGCCTCAGAACTCCATGACTGCGGGAAGAGCTCCGACAAATTCGACCAGCACCTGACGCTTCATCGACGCCTCCTTCTTTCCTGCGCCTCTCCACAGA
>JACQRS010000236.1 GCA_016206385.1 Candidatus Rokuibacteriota bacterium
CGGCAGCTTCGGGTGATCGAGAAGGCGGCGATGGACGGAGCCCGGACCGTCAGGCGAGTCCAGGAGTTCACCCGGATGAGGCGGGCGGGCGTGGTTCAGGCGGTGGACCTGAACCACGTGGTCGAAGAGGTGGTGGAGGTGACCCGCTCCCGGTGGAAGGACGAGGCCGAGGCACGAGGAATTCGATACGACCTTCCCATGGAGCTGGTCCCGGTGCCACGGGTGGCAGGAGACCCCGCGGAGCTCCGGGAGGCCCTGACCAACATCCTGTTCAACGCTCTCGATGCGATGCCCAGGGGCGGGCGGGTCACGTTCAGGACGGGGGTGGAAGGGGAGCGCGTCTTCTGCAGCGTGGCAGACAGCGGGATCGGGATGCCCGAGGAGGTGCGGCGACGGGTGTTCGAGCCCTTCTTCACGACCAAGGCCGAGAAGGGAAGCGGGCTCGGGCTGAGCATAGTGTACGGGATCGTCACCCGCCACGGCGGGGAGATCGAAGTCGAGAGTCAGGTGGGGGACGGGAGCACGTTCACGCTCCGGCTACCCGTGGGGCGGGACATCCCGCCGCCCCCCGAGAGGGTTCCACCCCCCCGGCGCCAGCGGAGCGCGAAAATTCTGGTCGTTGAGGACGAGGAAGAGATCCGGGAGATCCTGGTCGAGGTTCTGGCCAAGCTGGGTCACGCCGTGACGGCCTGCGCCGACGGGCGGTCGGGCCTCAGCCGATTCCAGGAGGAGCTGTTCGATCTGGTCGTCACGGACCTCGGCATGCCCGGACTGTCCGGCTGGGAGGTGGCGAGGCAGATCAAGCTCAGGAGCCCCGGAACCCCCGTTGCCCTGGTCACCGGTTGGAGTGACCGGATCGACCCCGCTGAGGCCAGGGCGAAAGGGGTTGATTTTCTCGTGGCCAAGCCGTTCAAGCCCGAGGACCTCACGACGGTCGTGGGTGAGGCGCTCACCCGGGAACCCCCCGCGTCCGGCTGAGTGGCCAGCGCGACGAGTTTTGAACCGCCCCGGACGGGCGGGGGAGGAGAGACGATGCAGACCGAGCAGCTCTTCATTGGAGGCACCTGGCGTCCGCCGGTCTCCGGCGAGACCTACCCGACCATCAACCCGGCCACCGAGGAGGAGAGCGCGCGGGTCGCCAAGGGCGACGAGCGCGACGTCGACCTCGCCGTCCAGGCGGCGCGCACGGCGTTCGACTCCGGCCCGTGGTCCAGGATGAACGCTGCCGAGCGCGGCCGGATCGTCTGGAAGCTCGCGGATCTCATCATGGCGAACCTGGACGAGATGGCCCGGCTGGAAAGCATCTGCACGGGCAAGACGCTCTTTGACTCGGGGAAGGTCGAGATCCCGTTTGCCGCCGAGGTGTTCCGCTACTACGCGGGGTGGGCCACCAAGATCCACGGCGAGACCCTGGCGCTCCGCGAGGGGGCCTTCACGTTCACGCTTCGTCACCCCGTCGGCGTCGTGGGGGCAATCGTGCCCTGGAACTTCCCGTTCCTCCTCGCCTCGTGGAAGATCGCGCCCGCGCTGGCGGCGGGAAACACGGTGGTGCTCAAGCCGGCGTCGCTCACCCCGCTCACAGCGCTCAAGTTCGCCGGGCTCTGCGCCGAAGCCGGGCTCCCCGAAGGCGCGTTCAACGTGGTCACCGGCCCGGGCTCGAAGGCGGGAATGGCCCTGGTGCGGCACCCGGGCGTGGACAAGATCGCCTTCACGGGCTCCACCGAGGTGGGCAAGCAGATCATGCGGGAGGCCGCGGGGGCCCTGAAGCGCGTCTCCCTCGAGCTGGGAGGTAAGTCCCCCAACATCGTCTTCGCCGATGCCGACACGGAGGCCGCGATCAAGGGGGCCATGACCGGCATCTTCTACAACAAGGGCGAGGTCTGCGCCGCCGGGTCCCGGCTCTTCGTGGAGGAGCGGATCCACGACGAGTTCATGGCCAAGCTCACCGAGCGGGTCAAGGGTCTCAAGGTGGGCGATCCCATGGACAAGGCGACGCGGATGGGCCCGGTGGTCTCCAGGCAGCAGATGGAGACCGTGCTGGCCTACATCGAGGCCGGCAAGCAGGAAGGCGCGCGCCTGGTGACGGGCGGTGGCCG
>JACQRS010000218.1 GCA_016206385.1 Candidatus Rokuibacteriota bacterium
ATGCAGGTGATCTCGCGCAGTTCATACCCGCGGTAGGGTACCGGAGGCGGGATGACGTAGCGCTTGCCGTGGTGACTCCACGACTCCTCGTTGAAGCACTTCAAGAGGATTTCCATCTGCTCTTCGAAAAGCTCGCGGTTGGCGTCGTTGTCGAGCATCGGCGAGCCAAACGACTCCACCTCTCGCGTGTGGTATCCGCGGCCGACGCCAAAGATCACCCGACCGTTTGTGAGGATATCGGCCATCGCGTAGTCCTCGGCCAAGCGCACCGGATGCCACATGGGCAGGATGTTGAACGCGCATCCGAACTTGAGCCTTCGCGTCTGGGTCGCGAGCCACGTCGAGAGGAGGATCAGGTTTGGAACCACCTCGTACCCTTCCCGCTGGAAATGGTGCTCGGCCATCCACAGGCAGTAGTACCCGAGCTCATCCATGGTCTGCGCGATGTCCCGTGCCGCGAAGTAAACCTCGGCGAAGCGCTCGTTCGGGTAGCGCCGCTCGTCTGCCGGCGTCCCGGTGAGCCCGATATTTTCCAGCTCGATCTGTCCGACGTAGAGCACCGAAAACTTTGTGATCATCGCCTCTGTCCCCAGCCCTACCTTAGCATATCCCGCCGTTACCGTTTGACCGCCAGGGGCTCCAGCTCGAGATGGCTGAGCGCTTGCGCCACGATATCCACCCCGACCAGCGCATTCCAGGCCTCGATCAACCGGCGCGTGAGCGGCCCCGGCCTCTTGCCTCCGACAGGCGCGCCGTTCAGCTGAGCGACCGGCAGGATGGAATAGGTCGTCGTGGCCAGGAAGGCCTCCTCCGCGGTGTAGACATCGTAAACCGTGAAGTCGCCCTCCACCACGGGCGTGCCGAGCGATCGAGCCAGCTCGACGATCGTCGCCCGGGTGATGCCTTCCAGGATGTTGTGCGCGGCGGGGGTACACAGCTGGCCTTGCCGGACGAAGAAGAAGTTGGCGCCGCTGTTTTCGGCCAGGTTTCCGTGGATGTCGAGCATCAAGCTGTACGCCTCGGGATCGGCCGCCTTGACCTCCAGGTCCGCAAGGATGTGGTTCATCTTGTTTGACACCTTTGCCCTGGGGTCGAGGCACTGGGGCGGGGTGCGCCGCACCGACGGCGTCACGACGCGGGCGCCCCGGGTCATCCATTTCGCAAAGGCGCGGAACGGCACCGGGAACGTGCAGATGATGACCGTCGCTTCGTGGCAATCGAGCACGCTCCGGGTGAGCGGGTTCACGCCCCGGGTGACGGTCCACCAGATCATGTCGTCATCGTTGGGTCCCAGCAAGGGCATGTTGGGCTCGATCACCTCGAGCGTGTGCTTCTCCATCGCGTCCGGTGTCAAGCGGATCGGCATGCGGGTGTAGCGGCACGAGCGGTAGAGGCGCTCGATGTGCTCCCGGAGCTTGAACGGTCGGTGGTTGAAGGTCCGGGCCGCATCGTACACGGCGTCCCCCCACTGCACGCCGCGGTCGAACACCGAGATCACCGCCTGGCTTTCCGGCACGAGGCGACCGTTGAGATAGACCACTCGCTCCCTCATCAATCGTTCCTCCCTCCCCTTCGTTCCCTCAGGGATAGACGCCGCGCGTCGAGCCGCCGTCAACCGTGATGCAGATGCCGCTCAGGAAGGCGGCGCGGGCCGAGGCGAGGAAGCATACGAGGTCCGCGATCTCCTCGGGCAGCGCGATGCGGCCGAGCGGATAGGAACCCTCCCGCTGCGCGCGCACCTCGGCCACGCTCTTCGCCTCCGCCTTGGCGTGGCTGGCGAGGAGCGACTCCCAGCGCTCGGTCCGTGTGGCGGCGGGCGACACGGCCGTGACCAGGATGTTCGATTTCGCCCCGAGATCGGCGAGCCCCTTGGTGAAGTTGATCAGCGCGGCGTTGGCGGCGCCGCCGGGCAGGTAGGTGGCGGTGGGGTTCCGCGCTGCGGCACCGATGATGTTGATAATGCGTCCGCCGCCCTGCGACTGCATGAGGGGGAACACGGCACGCGCCATGCGGATGTATCCCAAGAGCTTCAGGTTCCAGTCGGTGATCCACTGCTCGTCGGGGATCGACAGGAAGTCTCCCGCACGGATCGCTCCCGCGTTGTTCACCAGGATGTCGATCCGACCGAAGCGCTGGCGCGTCACGTCCGTGACGCGCGTCACTCCTTCAAGCGTGCTGAGATCGGCGGCCACGGTAAAGACCTCGGCCCCTGTCTTCGCCCGAACCTCCTCCGCGGCGGCCTCCAGCGTCGCCTGATTCCGGGCGCACATCGCGACACGCGCGCCCTCGCTTGCCAGCGCAAGCGC
>JACQRS010000017.1 GCA_016206385.1 Candidatus Rokuibacteriota bacterium
GCCTGCGGCGTGTGGTGCGTGTCGAGCCTGCCGGGCAGGGTGGCGTTGACCGGGTTCCGGTCCGTGGCCCAGGCTGACGCGCGGCTGTTGGTGTGCTGGTCGAGGCCGCCCTTTGTGGGCGCGTTTGCGGCCGCGAAGGAGGCGCCGAAGAGGGAGAGCATGGAGCCGACGTTGATGATCTTGCCTCCGCCGGCGTTCACCAGGTGCGGATAGGCGGCCTTCGAGCAGAGAAAGGCCGAGGTGAGGTTGGTCTCGAGGATGAGCCGCCACTCCTCCAGGCTGTAGGTCTCGGGGGACTTTCGGATGTTGATGCCGGCGTTGTTCACCAGGATGTCGAGCCGCCCGAACCGCTCCACGGTGGCGGCCATGAGCGCGGCGACCGAAGCCTCCCGGGCCACGTCTACCTCGACGGCGATGGCCCGGGCACCAAGGGCTTCCAGCTCTTTCACCGCCCGGGCGTTCTTGGCGGGGTTCCGGGCGGCAACCACCAGGGCGGCACCGGCCTCGGCCAGGCCGCGGGCCATGCCGAGCCCGATGCCGCCGTTGCCTCCCGTGACCACGGCCACGCGCCCGCTCAGGTCGAAGCGCTTCACGGCACAGCCCGGGTCACCTGCTCAGGCGCCCTCGTCGATGAGGCCGACGACGGAGCCGACGGGGACGGTCTGGCCCGCCGGGACGGCGATCTCCCGGACCACCCCGGCCACGTCGGCCTCGATCACCACGTCGGCCTTTTCGGTCTCCACTTCCAGGAGCGGCGAGCCGGGGGCTACCGTGTCGCCGACCTTGACCAGCCAGGCCTTGATGTCGCACTCGAGGGTGTCCATGCCGAGCTTGGGAATGCGGATCTCGTGCACGGCTATGCCCTGGAGGCGGCCAGGAGCTGCCGGCACTCCGCCAACAACCGATCCCGCGAGGGGAGCACGTAGGCCTCCAGCGGCGGGCTGAAAGGAACCGGAACGTCCGCGCGCGTCAGCCGACGGATGGGAGCCTGGAGGGACGCCCAGGCCTCCTCGGCGATGACCGCAGCCAGCTCGGCGGCATACCCGCAGCTCCGGTTCGAGTCATCGAAGAGGAGCACGCGCCCGGTCTTTCTCACCGAGGCGAGGATCGTGTCCCGGTCCAAGGGCAGCAAGCTCCGCGGGTCCACCACCTCGGCCGAGATCCCCTCGGCGGCCAGCAGCTCGGCGCACTTCAGGGCTTCGGGCACCAGGGGGCCGACCGCCACGATGGTGAGGTCGCTCCCCTCCCGCTTGACCTCGCCCTGGCCCAGCGGGATCGTGTACTCCTCCTCGGGCACGGGCCCTTTCACCGGGAGGAGCGCGGCCGGCGCGAAGACCACCACGGGGTCGTCCTCGCGGATCGCCGCCTTGAAGAGCCCCTTGGCATCGCGCGGAGTGGACGGAACCACGACCTTCATCCCCATGTGGATCAGGAGCGGGTACGGGTGGTCGGAGTGCTGGCCGGCCAGCCCGCGCCGGGCCCCGGACGCCGGCACGAGGTAGGTGACCGGAATCCTCCCCTGCCCGCCCATCATGTAGCGGAGCTTCTGGGCCTGATCTACCAGCTGGTCGAAGGCGACAAAGATCAGGGCGTTGATCTGATACTCCACCACGGGGCGCATCCCCGCCATGGCGGCCCCGGTGGCCAGCCCCGTGAAGCCCGCCTCGGAGATCGGGGTGTCGTAGATCCGGTCGGGACCGAACTCGTCGAGCAACCCTTTGGTCACCCCGCGGAGGCTGTGGCGGACATCTTCGCCGACGACGATGACCTTGGGATCGCGCCGCATCTCCTCCCGGAGGGCTTCGCTGAGCGCTTCGAGGTAGCGGATCTCTCGCATGGTCGTGACTCCTCATCCCCCTCACCTCCATCCTCTCCCCTGAGGGGAGAGGGCAGGGTGAGGGGCCTACCACCCGCGCGCCGGAAGCCCGGGATACGGCACCGCGTACATGCCGTCCAGGGCCTCCTCGGGGGCGGGGAACGGGGACTGACGGGCGAAGGCGACGGCCTCTTCAAGGCGGGCTTCCACCTCCGCGTCAACCTGGGCCGGGTCGCAGATGCCCTCCTGCTTGAGCCAGGCGGGGTAGGTCTCCAGCGGATCGCGCGTGCGCCACTCGGCGATCTCGTCGTCCGTCCGATACTTGATCCCGCGCGCTTTCTCGGCGGTGAAGTGGCCGACGAAGCGGTAGGTCCGGCACTCGAGGAGCGTCGGGCCCCCGCCCCCGCGCGCCCGCTCGACCGCGTGGGTCGTGGCCCCATACACAGCCAGGACATCCATGCCGTCCACCGACTCCCCGGGCATGCCGTATCCCACCGCCCGTACGGCGAGCCGCTCCACGGCAGCCATCTGGCTGATGGGCGCGCTGATGGCGTAGCCGTTGTTCTCGCAGACGAAGAGCACCGGGAGCTTCCAGATGGCGGCCAGGTTCAGCGCTTCGTGGACCACGCCCTGGTTCATGCCGCCATCGCCGAAGAACGCCACCGCCACGCGGTCCGTCTTCTCGAGCTTGGCGGCCAGCGCCGCGCCGCAGGCGATCGGGGCCCCCGCCCCGACGATCCCGTTGGCGCCGAAGATCCCCAGCGAGAGGTCGGCGATGTGCATGGAGCCGCCCCGACCGCGGTTGTAGCCCGCGGCCTTGCCCATCAGCTCGGCGATCATCCGCCGGGGGTCGCCCCCCTTGGCCAGGATGTGGCCGTGGCCGCGGTGGGTGCTCGTGATCACGTCGTCCGGACGCAAGGCGTGGCAGACCCCGGTGGCGACCGCCTCCTGCCCCACGTACTCGTGCGTGACCCCCGGGATCTCGTCCCGGTTCACCAGCTCCACCACCCGCTCCTCGAACCGGCGGATCAGCCGCATCGTGCGGTAGAGGGTGATCAGCCCGTCCCTGTCGAGGCGTACGTCAACTCGCATCATGGCTTCCTCCCGGCGGGTGCGGCCCACGTCCCGGCTGCGCGTCAATCATACAGGGGGCGGCGTCTCCAATCCAGCCCTCCGGCCCGGCCGCGCCGCCCTCCCGGGGGCGAGCCCGGACGCCTGGCGGCCGGCCCCGAGCGAACCTTGACAGGAGGCGTTCGGAAATGCTAAATGTCTAAGTCTGATGAAGATTTGCCGCGCACGCCCTGCAGGCTCCCCGTCGGGTTAGCCGACCGTCTCACGCGCGTTGAGCACGGGGCTTCCCGGACCGAGTCCGGGGAGCCTTTCGTTTCAATAGCGGGTGTCACCCGTGGCGCCACAAGACACCGTCCAGACGCTCCAGGAAAAGCTGGCGTACGAGCAGAAGCTCGTCCAGCTCGCCAACCGGATCCACGCCGCCAAAAGCCTCGACAGCATCTTCATCGAGCTCCAGGACGAGATCCTCGAGCTCCTGGACGCCGACCGCATGACCCTCTACGCCGTGGACCATGAGAAGAAGGAGCTGTACTCGAAGTTCCTGGCCCTGGACACGGTGAAGGAGATCCGGGTTCCCATCAACGAGCAGAGCATTGCGGGGTACGTGGCGCTGTCGCGCGAGACGGTCAACATCGCCGACGCCTACAACAAGGCCGAGCTGACGCGCATCTCCCAACTGCTTGCCTTCGACAGCTCGTGGGACAAGAAGACCGGTTTCCGCACGCGACAGGTGCTCGCCACCCCCATCCTCGCCGAGAACAAGAACGTTCTCGGCGTGATTCAGCTCCTGAACAAGAAAGCCGGGACGCGGTTCGCGAAGGAGGACGAGGCCAGCGCCGCCAGGATCGCCAAGACCCTCGGTATCGCCTTTCACAATCAATATCAGCTCGCCCAGAAGCGGCCGACCAAGTTCGACTATCTCCTCGCCCAGCACCGGATCTCCCAGGAGGAGCTCAACACCGCTATCGCGGAGGCGAGGCGAAAACAGACGGACGTGGAATCGATTCTGATGGACCAGTACAAGGTCCCGAAGGCGGAGATCGGGACCTCGCTGAGCACGTTCTACAAGTGCCCGTTCGTCGAGTTTGACGACAAGATTCTGATCCCGCCCGACTTGATGAAAAACCTCAAGCTCGAGTATCTCAAGAAGACCTTCTGGGTGCCGCTGAGGCGCGAGGAGGACGCCGTGGTGGTCCTGGTCGATAATCCCCAGGACCTCCAGAAGATCGACAGTATCACGCAGCTCCTGCCCCAGCAAAAGATCCGCTACGCGGTGGGGCTCCGGAGAGACATCCTGCAGTTCATCGGCGCCGCCAGCGGCGAGTACGCGCCAAAAGATTCCATCGCCAACATCATCGGCGACCTGAAGGCCGAGGAGACCGCCGAGACCGCCGAGGAGATGGCCGGGGCCGAGGTGGACGAGAACGACAGCATTATCGTCCGCCTGGCGAATCAGCTCATCGTAGACGCGTACAAAGCCCGCGCCTCAGACATCCACATCGAGCCGTACGGGCCCCAGAAGGACACGGTGATCCGCTACCGGATCGACGGCAGCTGCACGGAGTACCAGAAGATCCCGGCCACCTACCGGCGGGCCGTCGTGGCCCGCTTGAAGATCATGTCCCAGCTGGACATCGCCGAGCGGCGCAAGCCCCAGGACGGCAAGATCAAGTTTCGCATGCCGGACCGGGAGATCGAGCTGCGCGTGGCCACCATTCCGACCGCGGGGGGCAACGAGGACGTGGTCATGCGGATCCTGGCCGCCAGCGAGCCCATCCCCGTCGACAAGCTGGGGATGACCGAACGGAATCTCCGAGAGCTCAAGAAGATCGCGGAGAAACCGTACGGGCTCATCCTCTGCGTCGGCCCCACCGGCTCGGGTAAGACGACCACGCTCCATTCCGTGCTCGGCTATATCAACAAGCCGGACAGGAAGATCTGGACCGCCGAAGACCCGGTCGAGATCACGCAGTACGGCCTGCGCCAGCTGCAGGTCCAGCCGAAGATCGGGCTCACGTTTGCCGCCGCCATGCGGGCGTTTCTGCGCGCCGACCCGGACGTGATCATGGTGGGAGAGATGCGCGATGCGGAAACGGCGGCCACGGGCATCGAGGCCTCCCTGACCGGCCACCTGGTGTTCAGCACCTTGCACACCAACAGCGCCCCGGAGACGGTGGTCCGGCTTCTGGACATGGACATGGATCCGTTCAACTTCGCCGACGCGCTGCTCGGAATTCTGGCCCAGCGACTGGTCAAGCGGATCTGCGCGGGTTGCAAGGAGGCGTACCACCCCTCCCGGGACGAATACGACGAGCTGGCGCGGGCCTACGACGAGGAGAAGTTCCAGAAGATCGCCAAGTACGACGACAGCTTCGTCCTCTACCGGGGGAAGGGCTGCCCGAGCTGCGGCAACACGGGGTACCGGGGGAGGGCCGGCATTCACGAACTCCTCATCGCCAGCGACGAGATCAAAAAGGTGATTCAGACGAAGGCCCGGGTTGCCGACTTGCTCGCCCGTGCCAAGGAAGAGGGGATGACGACGCTCGTCCAGGACGGGATCCTCAAGTCGCTGGGGGGGCTGACCGACTTCAGGCAGGTCAAGGCCGTCGCGATCAAATAAGCGGGACGGACGGCCCGCCGCTCATATGAGTGAGAGCCGGGCCCCGTGGGTCGCCCGCTCGTCCAGCCGGCGTCCCACCCCGGTTCTGGTCGTCAGGGTGGCCGCGTACGGACCGGGCCCCCGCTGCTGAAGGAAGGCCGCAAGCGGGCTGTCGCGGCCCTCGGGGATCGCGAACTCAAGGCGGTGTGGCCCGACGCGGAACCGGAGGACGGTGGCGCCGAGGTCGTCGCGCCGCCCTTCGCTCCCGGCCTGGCCCAGAAGGCTTCGATACCAGCGGCTCACCTCCCCGAGATCACGCACAGCAATGGTCAGCGGGCCGAGGCCCGTCACCTGGTTGGCGTGGGCCGTCGCTCCCGGGACCCGCTCACTCCGGGGTGTGTCGTCCCTGATCAGGAAGGGAGCCACGCCGCGATGTCCCTCGCGCGGAATGGCGAGCACCCAGCGGAGCACGTAGCCGTCGGGGCGGGTCCGGGTCAGAGGCCGGGGATCGTCGATGTCCACGCCGGCGGTCCGCAGCGCCCTCACATCCGCCTCCAGGTCGGCCGTGCCCATGCAGAAGTCCACCAGCCCCCCGCCCTCCTGCAGCGGGCTCCACCACCGATGGGTCTGCGGCCTGTCCGGCTCCAGGAAGGCGATCAGCTCGACGTAGGCCCCGTCCTCGAGCGCGATCAGGGCGTTGTGGGTGCCGACCGGGTGCCGACCGCCCGGCACAACGGTGAAGCCGAGCTCCCGGTAGCTGGCAATGGCCGTCTCCAGGTCCCGCACCACGATCACGAGATGGTCAATCGCCGGCGGCATGAGCCTCGCCCGTCCCTGCCCGCATACACTACCACGCGCCGTCGCGCCGCGGATCGAGTCCGAAATTTCTTGACTGCTGTCGCGGCGCTGCGCTAAGTTTCAATTGAGTGAGGCATGCGTGCGGTAAATCCGCCTCCGCTCCAGAAGCGGGGATGGCGTTGCCACGTCGATCCTCCGCGACGGCTCCCGCGCTGATGGGAGCCGGTCGCCGGGGGTACCGGTGGGCGGTTGTTCTCGTCTCTCTCCTCTTCCTCACCGGGTGCGCCACCCGCGCGTCGGTCCGGCAGTTGAGGACTGACGTCACCGCGCTCAAGGCCAAGGTAGAAGACGTGGACCGAAACCTCGCCCAGACCATCTCCTCGGTTCGGGACACGGCGACCGGGCTCGTTCGGCAGGTCCGCGAAGTCGAGGGTCTGGGTCAGCGGCTGGGGCGTCTCGAGGAGCGGTTGCAGGGTATCGAGACGTCGATCAAGGACGTGAAAGGGACGGTGGATACACTGACCGGTCAGATTGCCAAGCTGGTCGAGCGACCCGCCGCCCGGGCCCCCGAAGCTGAATCGGTCGACCGGCTCTACGCATCGGCGCTCATCCATTATCAGTCAGGCAACCTCGGCCAGGCGGTGTTGGAGTTCACCGATCTCATCGCCGCCTTCCCCGGCCATCCCACGGCCGAAAATGCCCAGTTCTGGATTGGATCGGCCTACTTCGCTCAGCAGGATTTCCGACAGGCCCTCCGGGAGCTCAGCAAGGTGCCCCAGAACTACCCGAGGGGGAACAAGGTGGCGGACGCCCTGTACAGGATCGGCCTCTCGCACCGGAGTCTGTTCGAGATGGAGCGGGCGCGCGAGGTGTGGGGACGGTTGATCCGGGAGTTTCCGGAGAGCGACGCCGCCCGGCTGGCCAGAACCGCCATGGGTGCCAGGGCCCGCCCGCGTCCAAAGTGAAGCACGGGTCTCCTGATGCCTGACAAAAAGCGGCTGATTCTCCTGGGCATTCTGGTCGTCCTCGGTGTGGCGGCGGCCACGTACACCTGGTATCCGCGTCTTTTCCCGAAAAAGGCGGCGATGCGGCCTCCCGTCCGGATTCTCGAAGCGCCCAGGCCGGTCGAAGTCCCCGCCGAAAAGCCGGCCCCGGCCGGGCCCGTGGCAAAAGCTCCCGCGCAACCTCCGAAAGCGCCCGCCACCAAGGCCCGCCCCACCCCACCGCCCGCCGAGACCCCCCCGGCGCGCTTCGGCCTTGA
>JACQRS010000204.1 GCA_016206385.1 Candidatus Rokuibacteriota bacterium
CAGCGGCGAACTGGGAGGATGCGATACCGCGGAGGGAAAGGGCGGGGAAGACGCTGTCGCTCGCTCGGAACATCGGGCATCGCTCCTAGCGGAGGACCCCTTGTTCCCGAGGAGCCTGTGGCTCGCTTCCTTCCTTCGGTAGCCCGGCTATCAGGGCCTACCCTGACCCGTGACTTTGCGCCCCCGCCTCACGACGGGTTTGCCGTTGTCGGGAAGGGATCTCCGGCTAATTCCTTATATTACGCCACTCTCTTGCGCTTATCCAGCCGCGGCGGAGCGCGGGGGGATTTGGAAGGGCGGAACGAGCGTCGGGATCGGCACCTCGATCACGACCGGCCGCTCAGCGGCGAGCGCCTCCTCCAGCGCCTTCCCCACGCGGTCAGGCTCGGCCCGAATCCCTCTGGCGCCAAAGGCCTCGGCGACCCGGACAAAATCGGGGTTGCGGAACTCCGTGCCGACCACCCTGCCCTGAAACCGGGTCAGCTGGTCGTTCTTGGAGGCCCCGAAGGCGCCATCCACGAAGACGATGGCCACCACGTTGATCCCGTACTGCACCGCCGTGGCCAGGTCGGGCAGGCCGTACATAAACCCGCCATCGCCCGCCAGGCAGACCACGGGACGATCCGGCGCCGCCACCTTGGCCCCGAGGGCAGTGGGAAACTCGAACCCGAGCGTCGCGAAGTAGGACGCGGTCAGGTACGTGCGCGGACGCCGGACGCGCAACGCGAAGTGCGCCCAGTAGCCCACGTTGGTGATGCCGCTGACGACGATGGCGTGATCGCTGAGCACGCGCTGGAGCTGCTGGACGATCTCACACTGGAGGGGGGCCTGCCCGCGCGCCCAGGCCTCTGTCTCGCGCCTGATCTCCTCCAGTTCCGGAATCGGCCAGCGCCCCGCGGGGCTCTTCCGCTCACGGACCGTCTCCAGAAGCATAGCCAGCGCAGGCCTGGCATCGCCCACGATCTGCACCTCGGCGGGATAGTTCTTCCCGATGACGCTTCCGTCTACATCCAGGTGAATCAGCCGCTGCGGCTGACGGACGGCGGTCGGCCCCCGCATTTGACCCGTGAGGCGGGTCCCAACAGCCAGGACCACGTCGGCCCGTGGCGCGGCCAGCGCCGGCGCGCCGTGCCCGGAGTACCCGACCCCGAGGGCCAAGGGATGGTCTTCGGCAATGGCCCCCTTCCCCTCTGCGGTCGTCGCAACCGGAGCCCCCAGCGCCTCGGCGAGGGCCACCAGCTCGGATGCGGCATCAGCCCGGATGACGCCGCCCCCCGCCCAGATGAGCGGCTTCTTCGCTGCCGCGACCAGCTCGGCGGCGCGACGAACCGGCTCCCGATCCGGTGCGGCGGGAGCATGCGCCTCGCGCTGGCCCAGCGTGACCTCAGCGGTCGCGGCCAGCACGTCGGGAGGGATCTCCACCACGGTAGGCCGTGGCCGGCCCGTCCGCATCTGGCGCATGGCCTCGTGAATGGCCCACGGGATCTCCTCCGCCTTGAGCACGCGCTGGCACCACTTGGTGACGGGGCGGACCACGTCCAGCTGGTCGTTGATCTCGTGCAGGGCCCCCCTGTCCTGGCCCAGCATGGAGCTCTCCACCTGTCCCGTGAGGAGCAGCACCGGGGAGGAGCAGGCGTAGGCGGTGCCGAGGGCGGCTCCCGCGTTCTGAAGACCCGGGCCGGGAACCACCAGCGCCACGCCGGGCTCACCGCTCACCCGGGCATAGCCATCCGCCATGTAGGTCGTGGTCTGCTCGTGCCTCACGGTGATCAACCGGATGTCCGGCTGGCCGTAGAAGGCGTCGTAGATCCCCATGATCTGGACCCCGGGCAGCCCGAACACGACCCGCACCGCTTCCCGCCTGAGGGCCTGCACCACCGCCTGACCACCCGTTATCTGGGCCATTTTTGCTCCGTCGGGACTACATCGGGCGGATCCGGTCCTCCGGCACCTCTACCCGCTTGATCCCTTTGAAGCTGAACAGCAGCTCCACCACATACACCGGCGGGTCCGCCGAGGTCTGGTGCACGATCGTTCCCAGCGCCTCCCGCACGTTCTGGCTGAAGGAGACGCCCTGGATCGTCATGTTGGAGAGATCCACCTTCACGCGTTGGTTGGGTTGAAACATCGGGCCCCCCTAGCCCGCCACCGGGTCATTGTACAGATACCTCACCAGCCTGTCGAAATGCCGGCTCGCGGTAACGTTTGCTGTCGTGCTCTGGCGAGGACTGGTGGGCAGGGCCGGAATTGAACCGGCGACACCAGGATTTTCAGTCCTGTGCTCTACCGACTGAGCTACCTGCCCACCAAGCGCGCTACGTTACCAGAGCGCTTGGGCGTTGTCCAGGCGGGGACGCGGCTAGATCCCTTTAAACCAGCCGTCGGCGGCCATGGACTCCAGCGCCCGCTCGTAGCGCTGCACGGTGAGGGCTAGGTCCTCCTCCGTGTGGACCGCGGAGATCCAGCCGTGGAACATCGAGCAGTCCACGCCGTTGTTCAGGAGCGCGCAGCGCAGCGCATGGTAGAGGGGATGCCGGCGGGGTCGGTCGAAG
>JACQRS010000213.1 GCA_016206385.1 Candidatus Rokuibacteriota bacterium
GCCCCAAGGAACTCCACGTCGTCTGCCTGGAGCGCTAGCCCACGAGAACTGTCGCCTCCCGCCTGAACGCGAGGGTTCCTCTCGGGCATCCGAAGTCTCTCCTGGGATTGACGGAGCGCTACGGAACGCCCGGCGAGAGACGATCAGGAGATCCGGATAAGCGGAAGCGCGGACAGGACGAGGGTGCTGATCCGGGCGGCCACGGCTCCCCCCAGCGTCCGGAAGGCCTGGGCCTGGGGGGATTCGGGAGAGCGGACGAGGACGGGGAAACCTTCGTCGCCGCCCTGGCGGATCTCCGGGTCCAGGGGGATCTGTCCCAGGAGGGGAATGCCGAACTCCCCGGCGATCCGCTGGCCGCCGCCTTCGCCGAAGATGTTCACGCGCTCGCCATGGGGACACACGTAGTAGCTCATGTTCTCCACCACGCCCAACACCGGGACGTTCAGGTGCCTGAACATGGCGATCCCCTTGCGGACGTCCAGGAGCGAGACCTCCTGCGGCGTGGTGACCATGACGGCGCCCGTCAGGGGGATGACCTGCGACAGGGTGAGCTGGGCGTCGCCCGTGCCGGGAGGCAGGTCAATGACGAGGTAATCCAGCTCCCCCCAGTCCACGTCGAAGAGAAACTGCTTGATCGTGGAGGACAACATGGGTCCGCGCAGGACGGCCGCCTCCCCCTCTTTGAGGAAGAAGGCGAGGGAGATGAGGCGAACGCCGTGGCTGGCCACCGGGATGATTCGATTCTGAAACATCCCTGGCTGCCCGCGCGCCCCCATCATCTGTGGGATGTTCGGGCCGTAGATATCGGCGTCGAGCAGGCCCACCGTGGCCCCCGCTTCGCAAAGGGCGACGGCCAGATTGGCGGCCACGGTGGACTTCCCGACGCCCCCCTTGCCTGACGAGACCGCGATCGTGTTCTTGACCTGCGGCGTCTCTCCGCCGGGGGGGACGGCGGCCCGGACCCGGGCCGTCATGCGCACCTGGACATCGCCTACCCCGGCGATCTTCATCACCTCGTCCCGCGCCTGGCGCTCGAGCAGTCCCTTGGCCGGGCAGGCGGGCGTGGTGAGTTCGACCGTGAAACTCACCCGGTCACCCTGGATGGCCAGGTTGCGGATGAATCCGAGGCTCACCACGTCCATGTGGAGGTCCGGATCCTTCACCTTCCGGAGGGCGTCGAGGACGGCATCTTCGCTGAGGTGGGGCATGGCCTTCCTCCAGGCGGGCCGAGTCTACGGGTGGGCCGGAGCGGTGTCAAGCTACGGGCAGCCAGCGGGAGGTGCGGGCCACCGCGGCCCTGCCCACACGGCAGTTGACACGCGCGGCTTCCATGCCTACCCTGGCACCCATGCGTTGGGGCATCGTCCTGTGTAGCTGCAACGAGACCCTCCGGTTCGATGCGAAGCGGATCGGCGCCGCTCTCGGCCTCGAGGCCATCCCCACCGTTTTCGCCCGCCTCCCCCGCGACGAGATCCATGCCTTCATTGACCTGGTAAACCGGGAGCGCTTCGACCGGGTGGTGATCGGCTGCTGCGGTCCGGCCGATCTCTTCCGCGAGGCGATGAAGGCCGCGGGGGGAAACCCGGACCAGGTTCTCATCGTGAACCTGCGCGAGGGATGCTTCTGGCCGCACCCGCCAGGGGCCGAGGCCGACGCCAAGGCGGCCAGGCTGGTCCGGGCCGCCTTGCGAGCGGCAGAGTCGCCGCGCGCCGCTCCCGAGATCCCGGTGAAGGTGGGCGGTCGCGTCCTGATCGCCATGGATTCGCCGGCAAGCCTCCACCTGGCACGCCGCCTGGGGGAGGTGGGGCGCCCGATCCTGATCCTGGATGAACGCTCCGCGGCCTTCGACCCCGAGTTCATCTATCCCTTGCCGTGGAAGGCCACCTGGGGGAGGGTGACCCAGGTCGACGGCAACCTGGGAAATTTCCAGGTCACCATCGAGCGGAGCCAGCCGCTCAACCTGGATGTCTGCATCTTCTGCCGCCGCTGCATCCCTGTCTGCCACACGGCCGCCATCAGCGAGGGCCTGCGCCTCCGGATGGAGTTGTGCGATCAGTGCGGCGACTGCCTCAAGGCCTGCGGGGACGTCGGCGCCATCCTGATCCCCCGTCGGGAGCGCGAGACGGTCCGCGCCGACCAGGTGGTGGTGATCACGGGCGACGGGGCGCCCCAGGGCTCATCCCGGACCGGGTATCACCTCCTTCGCTCTCCCAGCCAGGGCGACATGGACGGCGTGGCGTGGAAGGCGTTCTCCCTGATGGGAGAGTTCGCCAAGCCGCAGTACGTCGCGTATGATCCGGAGACGTGCGCGGGGGGCGCGGCCAACCACGAGGGCTGCGGGATCTGCATCCAGGCCTGCCCCTACCACGCCATCGGTCGTGACCCGAAGGACCGCCTGCGCATGCTCGTGGACCCCCGGGCGTGCGAAGGCTGCGGGGCCTGCGTCTCCGCCTGTCCCACGTCCTCGCTCACCTTCACCGATCCGCATCCATCAGCCCTGTACGCCCGGATGGCCGCGCTCCTGGCGCCGCTTCCCGGTCATCCCCTGGGGGATCCCCCCGTCGTGGCTTTTTGCTGCCCAGAAAAGGGACAGACGGCGCTGGCCGACGCCGGGCGCCTCAGGCTCCACTACCCGCCCAATGTCTTGCCGGTGCCGATGGCCTGCCTCCGCCATGTCTCCGAGGCGACGATTCTGGCCGCGTTTCGGATGGGAGCGGCCGGGGTCGCCCTGCTGGGCTGCGAATCCTGCCCCCACGGCGAGCGGGAGCTGCTCGTCCAGAAGCTGGCGGTCGCCCGTTCGGTGCTGGATGCCTTCCAGGCGGGAGGGGAGCGGATCCGGATCATCACCGGAGGAGAGGGGGAGTCCCGATCCATGCTGGAGACGCTGGAGCGATTCGCCACCTCGGTCGGCCCGGCGCCCCTCCCGTGGGACGGGCGGTCGGCGCTCCCCGTGGCGAACCGCGAGGTCATCGCCGAGACCCTCCGGGCCCTCATGGACGCCACCGGGCGGGAGCCGGGCCGGATCCGGGTTCCCGAGGGCCAGCCGTTCGCGTTTCCCGCCGTCAGCGTCGCAGGCTGCACCATGTGTCGCACCTGCGTGAACGTCTGCCCCACCCACGCCTTCACGTTCGAGGCGGAGCGGCAGACCCTGGAGCTGAAGCAGATCGCCTGCGTCAACTGCGGGCTCTGCAGGACGGCGTGTCCCGAACGCGTCATCACGCTCCGGCCCGAACTCTACCTCGACCGCAGCGCCCTCGACCGGCAGGTGGTGGTGCAGGACGAGATGGTGGAATGCCTCAAGTGCAGCCGGCCGTTCATCAACCGGAAGGCCCTGGAGGCCATCGAGGCCAAGGTCCTCTCCATCCAGGCGATCATCGAGACCTTCGCCGGCTCCCGCCGGGACCTTCTCCGCATGTGCCCCGACTGCCGGGCGGTGGCCGCCATGCTGGAGATCCAGCAGGGGTGGGAGCCGTAGGAGAGCCGAGAGCCGAGAGCCGCGAGCCGAGCGACGAGCGCGGAGCGACGAGCGCGGAGGGCCGAGGGCCGAGAGGCGAGCACGGGCATTCCGCCGCAAGAGTCCCCGGTCCCCAGTCCGAGGTCCGACGTCCGCCGACCTTGGACATCGGACATTGGACGGCGCCAGCTAGGAAGAACCGGAGTGCCAGAGTGCCGGAGTGCCAGAGTGCCTGACTGCCAGATTGCCAGAGTGCCACCCGGGGGGCGCCATGGAAGGGCAGCGTCGGAAGCGAAGAGATAGACGGCGGGACCGGGTCCAGGGGCAGGCGTTCATGGACGCCGCCCGCGAGCACTTTGTCCGGTACGTGGCCCTGGAGAAGTGGCGGGAAATCGGGGACATGCGGGAGACCCTGGGCTTCGACTGGGAGAGGGCGGTTCAGGAAGCTGGCACCTTCCTGCAGCGCGGACGCTACGCTTCGTTGTGGGTCCAAACGTGGCGGGAGCATGTCCTTCCTCAGGCACTGGACGCAGACCCCGGAAAGCTGTTCGCCGCCATTGAAGAGGCGATCGCGGCGGCCCTCCGTGCGGAGGAAGACGAACGGAAGATTCGCGGGGATCGCCCCCTGGATGAGGACTCCGAATACAAGACGTTCCTGGACACGGCGCTCGAGAAGCTCCTTCGGCAGACGGGCGCGGAACTCGGGCCCAACTAGCATGATCGGTGACCGCGAGCTGCTTGAGTTTCGGCGAGGGTATTACGATCTCTTCGTCTCGCTCCTCTGGAAAGAGCCGGCCGGAGCGCTGCTGACCGGGCTGGCGGAGGGGATGGATGGACGGATGGAAGGGGCGCGCAATCTCCACCCGCTCCTGGGCGAGGGGTGGGGCGAGATCGCGCGAATCCTGGATGGCGCGGACCGGACGCGCCTTCCCGAGATGGTGGGGGACGAGTACACCCGGCTCTTCATCGGTCCCCCTGAACCAGAGGTCAACCTGTACGAGTCCTACTACCTTGCCGGCCGGCTGTTCGACCGTCCGCTGGCGGGTCTCCGGGCTTTCCTGGGGGCAATCGGCTTGGAGAAGGAGGCGGGGTACGCGGAGCCGGAGGATTTCCTCGCCTTCGAGCTGGAGATCATGCGCCGCCTGATCGCGCGGCAGGCATCGGCTTCCGATCCGGATGAAGAGACCCGGGGGATCACCCTTCAAGCCGCATTTCTGAAGCAGCACCTCCTGGTCTGGGCCCCCAGTGCCGCGAAAGACCTCTTAGAGGCCAAGGGCGCCCATTTCTATCGCGGAGTCGCCCGGCTTCTCCAGGGGTTCCTGGAGTTGGAACGGGACCTCTTCAATGGGTGGGGCCCCACACAGATCGCCTCCCTCGATGAAGCCCGCCGGACCCTCGCGCAGGCCGGGACGTGGAGGGGTCCCCTCTTTGACCCTTCAGCAGAGGTCTCCCAGGATCAGGCCGACTCCAAGGTCTGACAACCTCTACAAGCTCGCTCCAAGCTCTTCACAATTTCGCAATTATTTCCCTTGACAGTCCCTTCTTGTCGGAGCTATTTAGTCGGCATTGGCTCCAATGTCCGGACCTCGCAACAAATTCTGATCCCGCCGAGAACAACGCCTGCCTTGGGGAGGGGGGTGACGCTCTTGGTTCAAGGGCAGATTCGCCAGCTTGATCCCGGAAAGCGCCTCGCCGTCATCCTGCTGGACGATGGACGGGAGGTGAGCATGACATTCCCGCCGCAAGCCAACATCGAGGTTCGCGAGCCGGCCACCCTGGGCACGATGGGGGGGACCATCGGGGATCTCAAGGTGGGCTACTGGGTCAACGTCGAGATTCACGAGCACGCCGGTGCTCCGTGCTCGTGCAGCTCGCTGGTCTGCATCAGCTAGGGAGGGGCGTATGAGCCAGGCGAAGAAATCCGCCAGCCGCCGGACGTTCCTCGTGGGTCTGCTCACGGGGGCGGGTGCGGCCGTGGCCCTGGGGGCGGTCCCGCGGAAGGTGGCGGCGAGGAAGAAGCCGGCCCGGGTCGCGTCGGCAGCCGGCCCGATCCTGTACCGACGGACGAAAGACATCGAGCGATATTACAAGACGCTGTATACCTAAGGGGGGCAGGAGATGAAGCTCAGGAGAGTCAACGGGAACGGAGTCCTGGAGCCCTCCCCCGCCTGGCTTCAGGGGCTGAATCCCCTCATGGATCGGCGGGGCTTCCTCAAGACGGCCGGCGTCGGGGGCCTGGGCGTGGCGGCGACCTTCGCCCCGTCCCTGGTCCGAGAGGTCGAGGCGCAGGAGAAGGCCGCACCCCAGCCTCCCAAGCTGGAACAGTACAAGACGATCTGCACGAAGTGCGCTGTCGGCTGCGGGTTCATCGGCGAGGTGCAGAACGGGGTCTGGGTGAGCCAGGAGCCCTGGTTCGAGCACCCGATCAACCAGGGGAGCCTGTGCTCCAAGGGCGCTGCCGCCAGGAGTGCTACGACCAGCGAAAAGCGGCTTCGCTACCCGATGAAGCTCGAGGGCGGAAAGTGGAAGCGGGTCTCCTGGGACCAGGCCATGTCGGAGATCAGCGCGAAGCTTCTGGACCTCCGGAAGAAACACGGCCCGGACGCTCTCCACATCAACTTCTCCGCCCACCAGTCCAACGAGAACGGCTACGCCATCCGGAAGTGGGCGGCCATGTGGGGGACCAACAACGCCGACTTCCAGGCACGCATATGACACTCGACCACTGTGGCCGGTCTGGCCAACGTGTTCGGGTAC
>JACQRS010000220.1 GCA_016206385.1 Candidatus Rokuibacteriota bacterium
GCATGAACCCGGACAGGCTCCGCACCGTGAAGGCTCCTCGACTGAAGCCGAACAGGTAGATGCGGTCGCCGGCAGTGAAATGATCAAAAATGAAGCGGTAGCACTCGAGAACGTTTTGCGAGATCCCGGCCCCGAAGGCGTTACCAGTCAGGCGGCGCCAGTCGGTGCCGAGGCCCCGGTCGTAGAACACGACTTGCTCGGCCGTCCGATCCTCCAGCATCCGGAACAACTTGTACACGTTGGTGTCGTGTCCCTTTCCGCCATCCTTGCCGGTGCCGTCAGAAAGAACCACGATGTTCTTCGCCACTGGCGCTCCCTCCAGGTGGATGAGGCTCCGGGCCGCCTTCTATGAAGGCTCCGCTGTCAAGCTCCGGTGATCACCGTTTCGGCGAACAGGTTCCGGCTCACTGCATCGTGCTGGCGGCCTGCCTTGTGCGTCCGGGCCCGGAGGCCTCGAACGACCTTCTATCCGTGCTGGCCACACTGGGCCAGACACCGCATCCTGTCTTCGCTCAGTGGCGAACCCGGCAAGCCCATGGGGGAAGGCGCCCCTTCTAACGCGCGGCCGTTGTCGTGCGGCCCGGCGGCACTCCGAGCGCTCCCACCAGCTCCACAGTCAGCTCTTCGCTCTCTCCTCCCGCGAGGTCCTCCCCATCTACCGACGCTCGCAAAATACAGTGGCGTGTTCCCTCTCGTGAGCACTTGTCACCCAATCATGCGAGGCTCAGTAGGCCTTCAGCTCCGCCCCGTCTGGAATCACCCCGTGCTCCAAGAACCGCCACAGCTCCACCAGCAGCTTCCGCGCCAGCGCGACGATCCCCACCTTCCGGGCCCGGGCCCCGCCCCGAGCGAAGCGCTCCTGGTACCATCGACTCAACCGGCTCCCCGGCTGGTACCGCAACCAGCACCAGGCCATCTCGATCGCCACCGCCCGGATGTGGCGGCTGCCCGCCTTGCTGATGCCCTGCTCCCGGCTGTCGTCGCCGCTCTGGTACGGGGTGGGCGTCAGGCCCGCGGCCGCCCCGACCTCCTTCCGGTTCCGAAACCGCCGCCAGCCGAAGAACTCGTTCACGTACACCCACGCCCCGCTCGGCCCGATCGCCTTCAGGCGCAGCAACTGCCGGACCTTCTCGACCGCGGCGCCGCGGCCGTGCTCGATCGCTCGCTGCCGCTCCCGCTCCAGCTCCAGGATCTTCCCGTGCAGGAACTGCGCGTGCGCCCACTCCCGCTGGAGCCGCGCCCGCAGCCCCGCGGGCAAGGGCGACCCGTCCCACACCCGGACCTCCTCGAAACCGTCCCCCAGGTCCTGCCCCTTCGGGAGCCGAATCCCCTGGTTCGCTAACAGCCCCTTCATCCGGTTCGTCACTCGCGTCCGCTCCTGCTTCAGCGTCCGCAGTTCGCGATGCAACTGCCGCCGGTCCTCCTCCTCCACCGTCGGCACCCGCACCACGCTCCAGACCTTCTGCTCGCCCGCGTGGTACCGCACCAGCATCGCCACTAGCTTGCGCGCGTCCAGCCGGTCTGACTTTGCGCGCCGCAGCCGCCGGTTCACCTCGATGCTCGCTGAGTCCACCACCAGGTTGTCGATCGTCTCTGCCGTGAGATACCGGTGCAGCCAGAACCCGTCCCGCCCCGCTTCGTAGCAGCTCCGCACCGGCGCCCCGGCCGGCAGCCCGCACCATTTCTTCGCCTCGGCGATCTCCCGCGTCAACCGCCGCAGGTCCCGCGCCGGCATCACCCGCACCCGGGGCTTCGTCCCCAGGTCCGGCGTGAAGCCCACCTTCCACTCGCTGACTCCCAACTCGAACGCCACGTACAGCACTCGCCGTGCCTCTCCGCTATACTGGTGACTGCGGGTCGCTCTGGTCATCGTTCGCTCCTTTCTCCTCGTTCGCCCGAACAAGGCTGATGGGAGCTTACCAGCAGTGGCCCGCTCTCTTCCTGCCTTCACACCTTCATAGGATCTAACGCGAGGTTAGACCGGTGTCACCGAGGTGCCGAAGGCCGTAGGGCGAGGAGGCGGCCCATGGATGAGGTGACCGTGGTGGTCCTGCATCCCGGTGAGATGGGTGCCGCGGTCGGCGCCTGCGCCCGCGCGCGCGCCGCGCGCGTGTGGTGGGCATCCGAGGCGCGCAGCGCGGCGACGCGAGAACGGGCGCGCGCGGCCGGGCTCACCGACGCCGGCACGCTTCGGGCGGCCCTCGAGGCGAGCGACGTCGCGCTCTCGATCTGCCCGCCCCAGGCTGCCGTGGACCTCGCGCGCGC
>JACQRS010000221.1 GCA_016206385.1 Candidatus Rokuibacteriota bacterium
CCGCGTATGCTGCGGCGATGGTGCCGCCGAAGTCGATGTTGGCGATCAGCCGGTGGATGTTGATCGGCATCCAGGTGTAGTTGTAGATCGCGCCCCAGAGCGACTTGAGGTTCCCCGCCTCGTCGAGCCCCCCGGGGGACACCATGAAGGTCACCCAGGCGTTGGAGACGAAAAGGATCGCGGTGCCGAACAGGTTGGAGAGGACGCCCAGGGAGACGTGGATCCACTTGCGGCGTCCCGAGAGCCAGTCCCAGCCGTAGTACCAGAGGTAGACCGTGAAAGTCTCCAGGGAGAACAGCGCGGCGTACACCCAGAAGGTCGGGTGGAAGATCCCGGTCATGTACGCCCAGAACTTGGGGTAGGAGCCCACGAAGAGGAAGAGGAGCAGCGCCCCGAGGAGCGCCGTGGTGGAAAAGGCCGCGAACGTGAGCTTCACGAACTCGTGGGCCACCCAGTCGTACCGCCGCTCGCCGGTCCGCCATCCCATGATCTCGATGATAACGGCGAAGATCGGCACCCCGAGGATGAAGGCGGCGAAGTTCAGGTGGAGCTGGGCGATGGCCCAGACCGCCAGGCGCGAGCCGATCACGGGAAAGGAGCGGTAGGCTACCTCCCTGGCCTCCTGAGCGAGAGCGGGAAGCGCGAGAAGGAGAAGCCCGAAGAGCGCGAGGAGGAGCGCGGCAGGGGCGGCGCGACAGCGGCTCACGGCCCGGTCACTCTCACACACTCTGCCCTCGACGTGAACCCGCGTTCGGTGGCTCTGGTTGGAAAAGAAACGAAGCGGCCCAGAGGATTCGCGATTGAGCTTGTTCTTTCGATCACAAGGCTACGGGATTTCAAAAAAAGTGTCAAGCGGAAATTGGGGCTCGTTTGACACCCCCGGGAGGGTTGGCTAGCATGAGCGGTGAGAGGTACCGCACCGAACCGCTGGGGGGTAAGCGTCTCAAGCGCCTTCTGGCGGGCGAACTCGTGGAGGTCAACGGATGATTCAGCTGAGCCGAAAAGCATTCGTCATCGTCCTGCTCCTGACCCTGGCTGCCGGCGTCGGGCTCGGCGGTTGGGGAACCGGTGCGGTTGAGCGGGGCAAGCCCCGCCTCGCCCCGGGCCCGGCCTCTCCCCACGCCTTCGGCGTCTGGGGCCCGGCTCCCATCATCCCGGCGGCGCTCCCCGTACCGTCAGGATCCTTCGCCCAGGTGGCGGCCACGGTCAAACCCGCAGTGATCAACATCAACACGGTGACCCGGGGGGCGACCCGCACTCCCTTCGAGGAGTTCTTCGGCCCGGAGTTCTTCCGCCGCTTCTTCGGGGGCGAAGCCCCCGAGATGACGCAGCGGAGCCTGGGCTCGGGGGTCATCGTGGACCCGTCCGGCATCGCCCTCACGAACGCCCACGTGATCGAGCGGGCCACTGACGTGGAGGTCATCACCGCGGACGGCAAGAAGCACAAGGCCAAGCTGGTGGGCATGGACAAGCGCACCGACCTGGCGGTGCTGCGCCTTCAGGGGAGTGGCCCGTACCAGGCCGCCGTCCTCGGCGACTCGGACAAGATCAAGGTCGGGGACTGGGTGCTGGCCATCGGCTCCCCGTTCGGCCTGGAGCAGACCGTGACCGCCGGGATCATCAGCGCCAAGGGGCGGATCATCGGCCAGGGGCCCTTCGACGACTTCCTCCAGACCGATGCGGCCATCAACCCGGGCAACTCCGGCGGACCCCTGGTCAACATGAACGGAGAGGTCGTCGGCATCAACACGGCCATCGTGGCGGGCGGCCAGGGAATCGGCTTCGCCATTCCCATCAACATGGCCAAGAGGATCTACACGGACCTGGTCGCCCGGGGGAAGGTCGCGCGCGGGTGGCTCGGCGTGAGCGTTCAGCCGCTGACCGCGGAACTGGCCAAGAGCTTCGGCGCCAAGGCGGACAAAGGCGTCCTGATCGCCGACGTGGTCCAGGAGAGCCCCGCCCACAAGGCAGGGCTTCAGCCTGGGGACATCATCCTGGACTTCGACGGCAAGAAGGTCGAAGGCCCGCCTGACCTCCAGCGGGCCGTGGGGCTCACCAATCCCGGGAAGGCGGTTCAGGTCAAGATCTGGCGGGATCGCGGAGAGCAGCAGCTCGAGGTCAAGATCGTCGAGACGCCCGACGAAGGGCAGGTGCTCCGGTCCGCCGCCAGAGGCAAGAGCCTCCTGGGCCTCGAGGTGCGGGCCATCACCCCCGAGCTGGCCCGGCAGCTGGGCTTGAGGAACGCGGAGGGGGTGCAGGTCTCGCGGGTGGAGGATGGAAGCCCCGCCGAGGAGGCCGGGATCCAGCGCGGCGACCTCATCAGGGAGATCAACCGCCAGCGCGTCAAGGCACTCGGTGACTACGACCGGATGGTGCGCGATCTCAAACCCGGGGACCGGGTCACTGTGCTCCTCCAGCGCGGGCCCATGTCCCTCTATGTCGCGTTCACGCTTGCGCGGGGGTAGGGCGTGGAGTCCCGCGACGGCTGGGGCCTCGTCCAGGTCCGCAAGGTGATCGCGGACCGGAGCCGGTTGGCTCCTATTGCCCGGCTCCTCGGCGCCAAGGTCGTCTCCACCGTCTTCCTTGAGGCGAGCCTCCGCGACCTCCACGGCATCGTCTACGCCCGGGCCTCCTCCGTCGGTGCCATCCGCCGCGTCAAGGCCTGAGATCTCGATCCGTCTGCTACAATTCAACTAGGCCGGCGCAATCGGGCCGCTGGGTCCGGGGGCGCCGCCTCATCGCTCTATGGCCATGGAGTACAAGGACTACTACAAGATCCTCGGCGTAGACCGGAACGCCGACGACAAGACCATCAAGCAGGCCTACCGGCGGCTGGCGCGGAAGTTTCACCCCGACGTGAGCAAGGCCAAGGGCGCGACGGAGCGCTTCAAGGAGATCAACGAAGCCTACGAGGTGCTCTCCGACCCGGAGAAGCGCAAGCGCTACGACAACCTGGGCCCTGACTGGCAACGCTATGTGCAGACGGGTACGGGCCCGTTCGAGGGCTTCCGCGTCCACTTCGGCGGGCGCGGGGGCGACCTGGGAGACCTCGGGGGCTTCTCCGACTTCTTCAGGACGATCTTCGGTGACCTGGGGGTCCGGCGCGAGGACATCTTCGCGGACCTTGGCGAGGACTTCGGCGGGCGCGGCGTGCCTCGCGCGGCCCGGGGCGACGACGTGGGAGGCCAGGTAGAGGTGAACCTCGAGGAGGCCTATCACGGGAGCCGGAGAACCCTGGACGTGGACGGACGACGCC
>JACQRS010000214.1 GCA_016206385.1 Candidatus Rokuibacteriota bacterium
CCCCTTCGTGAAGGAGCACAAGCTCACCTATCCCATCGGGCTCGACCCGAAGATGACCCTTGCTCAGGCGTACGGGGTGCGCGGGCTTCCGGCCAGCTTTCTGGTGGACAAGAAAGGAAACCTGGCGGCCCTCGCCCTGGGGCCCCGGGATTGGGACTCCAAAGCGGCGCGGGCGCTGATCGAGCTCCTGCTCAAGGGATAGAGGCGAGTCGCATGGGGCTGGGCGAGTCGGTGGGGGTTCTGGTGGCATTTTCCGCCGGGCTCTTCTCGTTCCTCTCCCCCTGCGTGCTTCCGCTCTTTCCGTCCTATCTCTCGCTCATCACCGGCATGTCCGTGGACCGCCTGACCGCGGGGGTGACCGCGGAAGGTCGGCGCCGCGTCATCCTCCACTCGCTGGCGTTCATCGTCGGGTTCACCCTCGTCTTCGTCGCGCTGGGCGCCTCGTTCAGCGCCGCCGGCCAGCTGCTCCTCGACTACCGGGAGTGGATCCGGCGGATCGGCGGGCTCCTCATCATCTTCTTCGGCCTCTACATTGCGGGCGTCCTCCGGATCGGCTTCCTCGCGCGGACTCAGCAGATCCAGCTCAAGGCGAAGCCCGCCGGGGTCATCGGGTCGCTGCTGGTGGGGGTGACCTTCGCCATCGGCTGGACGCCGTGCGTGGGGCCGATCCTGGGCTCGATCCTCTCCCTGGCCGGGACCGCGGAAACGGTGAAGACAGGCATCGGGCTCCTCGTGGCGTACTCGGCCGGGCTCGCGCTGCCGTTCTTCCTCTCCTCGCTGGCGCTCAGCCGGTTCCTCCGGTTCTTCAAGCAGTACCGTCCCTTCATCGGGGTGGTCGAGCGGGTGGCCGGCGTTCTCCTGGTCCTCGTGGGCCTCCTGGTGTTCACGAACTACTTCGTCGTCCTCAACTCCTTCGCCATCAGCCTCACGCCCCAGTGGCTCCTTAAGCGGCTGTAGCCCTTGCCCTCGGTCTCTGCTATCTTCCGCGTGTGAAGTCCGTCCGCGTGCGCGTCCCCGCCACCTCGGCGAACCTCGGTCCCGGGTTTGATGCCCTGGCCCTCGCCCTGGCCCTCCACAACGAAGTGGTCCTGGAGCCCGCCGATTCGGTGACGGTTGAGATCAAGGGAGAAGGGACGGACCGGCTCGACCGGGGCGGGGACAACCTTGTCGTGCGCGGCGCGCGGGCGGTGTACGAGCGGGCCAGGCGGCCGTTCACCGGCCTCAAGGCCTCCTGCGTGAACCGCATCCCCGTGAGCCGCGGCCTGGGCTCGAGCGCCGCCGCCTGGCTCTCCGGAATCATGGGGGCCAACGCGCTCCTGGGAGAGCCGCTGGACCGCCACGCCCTTCTCGACCTCGCGGCGACTCGCGAGGGTCATCCCGACAATGTGGCCGCAGCCCTCCTCGGAGGCCTCACGGTGGCGTGCTGGAACGACGGCAGCGTGGTGGCGGTCTCGCTACCGGTGCCGCCAGAGATCCGCTGGGTGTTGCTGATCCCCGAGCTGGAGGGCTCCACCGCGGAGGCCCGCGCCGTGCTCCCCGCGAGCGTACCGCGCGCCGACGCCGTGTTCAACCTCCAGCGGATCGGCCTCTTCCTCGGCGGGCTTCAGGCGCGGCGCTCAGACCTCCTGGCTGTCGCCATGGACGATCGGCTCCACCAGCCCTACCGGCGCCAGCTCTTTCCCTGGATGGAGGAGGTGGCCGCCGCGGCGCGCGCAGCCGGCGCCGTGGGGTGCGTACTGAGCGGGGCCGGGCCGTCGCTGCTCGCCGCTGCGCCCTCCTCCGCCGAAGCGGTCGCGCAGGCGATGGAGCGGGCCCTCGCCCGAGCCGGAGTTCGCGGCACGGCCCGGGCGCTGGAGGTGGATCGGGCCGGCGCGGTCTGGGAGGGAGAATAAGGGTCTTGACGGCCCCGAACGGCTTTGCTAACGTGACTTTAACGTCCCTTTCTTTTCCGGAACACGATACGCAGAGACCCCTGACACAGTCGTCGATGGTTCCCGCCGTCCTCCTCCCACCTTCCCTATCTGGCGTGACGATCCCGCTCGCCGGAGCGGGTGCGTGTTGGCTCTGAGATCGGCAGAGGAGTAACGGTCCAAAACCCTACACCAGCAGGAGAGCGGCCGATGGAGTTCCAGGACAAGGTGCTTGCGTGTCGGGAGTGCGGGAAGGAATTTCTCTTCTCGGCGGGGGAACAGGCGTTCTACTCCGAGAAAGGCTTTCAGCATCAACCTTCCCGCTGCAAAGACTGCCGGGTGGCCCGCCGGTCTGGCGGCGAGCGGACGCCGGCGGGTGAGCGACAGCTCTTCCCCGCGATCTGCACCGCGTGCGGGAAAGAGACCCAGGTGCCCTTCAAGCCTACTCCCGGCAAGCCGGTGTACTGCCGGGACTGCTACGCCA
>JACQRS010000209.1 GCA_016206385.1 Candidatus Rokuibacteriota bacterium
GCTCCACGCTGATCAGGAGCATCCCGATGCTGATGCCGGCCTTGAGCGGGATCGCGCAGAGCGGAAACGCATTCCCCGCTAGGCTGGCGAAGGCTGTGCGCGAGTTCGCGAAGGTGTTGATCCGGATCCCGAACCAGGCGACCGCGTAGCTCCCGCCGAAGCCGATCAGGCTGAACAGGAGGATGATGGCCACCTTGAGCGCGTCGAACTTGAGCAGCACGCCGAAGTACAGGACGATGATGACGCCGATGAAGGCTTCGAGGATCAGGAGGAGCTTCCCCTGGGTGACGAGGTACGTCTTGCACGTCTCGTAGATCAGCTCCGAGATCTCGCGCATGGCCTCGTGCACGGGGAGCTTCTTGAGCTGCACGAAGATGACGAGGCCGAACACGAAGCCCAGCGTGCACACCACGAGCCCGCCCATGAGGATCGTCCGGCCGTTGACGCCGACGAAGCGCACCTGCCCGAGATCAGGCACCTGGAGGCTGGCTTCGCCGCCTGCCACGTGGGGCGACGCGGGTTCCGCGCCCCGCGGTGCCGCCGCCGAAGCCACCGAAGCCGCGGCGATCACGAGGAGGGCGAGGACGAGCAGCACGCGAAGTGCCGCGGCGCGGCGGTCTCGGGCACGCATGTCTTTCATTTTCCGGTTCGCTTGGAAGAAATCAACCGGGACGGGACCGAACCGTCACGACTCTACCGGATGGGGGGTGAGGTGTCAATGGGAAACCTTTCTCAAGCGCCCAAAACCCCCACAGTTGACAGCACTTGCGCATCTCTTTAGGATGAGGTGAGCGCCACGGACAGCCCGGCGGCGTGCCCCGGTTGTCCGAGCGCCGGTTCCCGATGAGCTTGCCGTCCCCGGATTGTCCTCCGCTCGTCCCCCGATGTCGGACCTGCCGACGCGAGGCCCGCTGGCAGGACAATTCCCACCGTCCCTTTTGCTCGCTCACCTGCCGGCTGCTCGACCTAGGTGTTTGGCTCGACGAGGAATACCGGATCCCCGGCGCCGAGGCCGCAGCGCTCAACGACTCCACGGCTGACGGGGGCTGACCGGTGCCGTTCTCCGGCGATCTCGCCGCCACGCTCCAGCAGCTGGTCCTCACGATCCCGGCGATTCTGCTCGCCATCACGTTCCACGAGGTGGCCCATGGCGTGATCGCGGACAAGCTGGGCGACCCCACGGCCCGGCTGGCCGGGCGGCTCACGCTGAACCCCCTGGCCCACCTGGACCCGATCGGCGCGCTCATGTTCATCGTGGCAAAGTTCGGGTGGGCGAAGCCGGTGCCGGTGAACCCCCACAACCTTCGGCATCCGCTCCGCGACATGGTGTGGGTGGCGGCGGCGGGGCCGACGGCGAACTTGCTCCTGGCGGCCGCGAGCCTGCTGACCTTCCGCTGGAGCGCGGGGCTCGACTTCCCGATGGTGACCGTGCCGCTCCGAGAGGTCGCCCGCTGGAGCTACATCATCAACCTGAACCTGGCTGCCTTCAACCTGATCCCGATCCCGCCGCTGGACGGGAGCCAGATCTTGAAGGGGTTCCTGCCGCGCAGGGCGCTCGTGTCATACGAGCGCTTTGAGCCGTACGGGTTCATCGTCCTCGTGCTCTTCCTGATGAGCGGCGTGTCGGGAGCCGTGCTCGGCCCGCTCGTCGGCATCCTGGCCCTGGGGCTCCGGCTCCTGGTGGCGCCCCTCCTCTGAGCCCCCGCGCTCCGGTGAAGCCGAGGCTGCTCGCGTTCGGTGGCGAGTTCCTCTACGAGCTTGTCACGGCCTCAGCGGACTTCGCCGTTGATTTCTACGCCACCGAGTCAGAGCGCAAGTTCCGCCTCCTCACTCGGCTCCGGACGGAGGCTCCCGACGCTCTGGAACGCTACCCGATCCGACGCTGGACGCTCTCGGACCTCCCCGAGATCGGGCGAAAGGTCAGAGCCGGAGTCTACGACGCCGTGCTCTGCCAGCACATCCGGTACGCCCTCTGGTCTCCCGTTCTGCCGCTTCTCACCAGCCTGCGACGCGGCTGGCAGACCCTCGCCGGGGAACGGGCGTCGCTGATCCGCTTCTTCCTGCCCCGCTGGGTCGTGGGAACCGGGGTTCCGATGGCGTTCGTCAGCCCGGAGGACTCGCCCACGATCGAGGCGCAGAATCACCCGCTTCTCAGGGTCTGCCGGCTGTGCTTCGTCCGTGAGCTGCCGGTCAACCCGGCCCACCTTCTGCTCAACACAGCACCCGGCCACCGGCGGATCGTCAATGTCACTCGGCAAAGGGAGCTGGACCAGATCTGGCGACGCTTGCGCCCGATCTCGTTAGGGCTCCGGGAGCGGACCGCTTCGCTGATCGAACGGTTCCGCGTCCAGCACTCCGACCGGAAGGACATCGATGTGTTTTTCGCGGGTTGGACCCGCCCGTACACGGCTCGGGATCCGATCTACGCGAGGCAGCTTCGCTCGCTCGAGGGAGAGGGATGGCGCGTGGAGGTCACGGAGGACCGCATCCCGCAAGAGACGTTCCTGGAAAAGTGCTGCCGCTCGTGGCTCGTCTGGAGCCCCCAAGGTCTCGGATGGGAGTGCTGGCGACACTACGAAGCCGCCGCGGCCGGCGCGGTCCCGGTGATCAACATGCCAACGATCCGACGCTACGCGCCACTGGAGCACGGGCGCCACGCGCTCTTCTACTGCGTCGAGGGAGACCACCTGGGAACCGTGGTCCGGGATGCCCTCCGCGACAAGGACAGGCTCTGGGCGATGGGACGGGCAGCCCGCCAGCACGTGCTGGACCATCACCTCCACAGCCGCCTGCTCCACCACCTCGTTGCGAGCCTGACAGAGGAAACAGAACGCACGAACGTCCCGGCTGAATAGCCCGGGCGGGGAGGACGTATGCGCTACCGCACCCTCGGCCACAGCGCGCTGAAGGTCTCGGCCATCGGGCTCGGGCTCATGCCCATGTCCGGGATCTACGGCAAGAGCAACGACGCGGAGTCCACCGGAGCGATCCACCATGCCATCGACCACGACATCAACGTTCTGGACTCCTCGGACATGTACGGCTGGGGCCACAACGAGGAGCTGCTGGGCCGCGGCGTCAAGGGCCGGCGCGACCGCGTCGTCGTCGTCACCAAGTTCGGCCAAGTGAAGAACCCGGCCGGCGGCCCGAACCTCGTCAACGGGCGCCCGGAGTACGTGGTGCAGGCGTGCGACGCGAGCCTCAAGCGACTCGGCGTGGACGTCGTCGACCTCTACTTTCAGCACCGGGTCGACCCGGGCGTCCCCATCGAGGAGACCGTAGGCGCCCTGAAGCGGCTCGTCGAGCAGGGCAAGGTGCGCTACATCGGGCTCTGCGAGGCGAAGCCGGCGACGGTGCGCCGCGCCCACGCCATCCATCCGATCTCCGCCGTCCAGACCGAGTACTCGCTGCTCTACCGGACCGAGGCGGAGGAGACGCTGCCCACGTGCCGTGAGCTCGGAATCTCGTTCGTGGCGTACTCGCCGCTCGGGCGGGGCTTGCTGACGGGGCGCATACAGAGTCCCGGCGACATCCCGCAGGACGACCGGCGGCGCGACCATCCACGGTTCCAGGAGCAGAACTTCTTCCGCAACCTGGAGCTGGTGCGCCGGCTGGAGTCTATCGCCAGGGAGAAGGGCTGCCCTCCCAGCCAGCTGGCGCTGGCGTGGCTCCTCGCCCAGGGCGAGGACATCATCCCCATCCCCGGCACCAGGCGAAAGGATCGGATCGACGAAAACCTCGACGCCCTCGACGTCCGGCTCGACACGGCCGACGTCAAGCGCATCGCCGAGGCCATCCCCGCGGGCGCTACGGCCGGCCTGCGCTACCCCGAGCCGCAAATGAAGGCGGTGTACCTGTGACCGGCCCCCACGGCAACACAACCGCTCCTTGACTACCGTGGTGTCGCATCCTAAGCTCGCGGCATGGAGTGTTCGCGGTGTCAGCACGATGCGCCGCGAGACGCCGCCTTTTGTCCCCGCTGCGGGGCCAGGCTCAGCCTGGTGTGCGCCGAGTGCGGGACGTCGAACCCGCCTGACCATAACTTCTGCAAGCAGTGCGGTCAGCGGCTGACGTCGGCCTCCCCGCCACCGCCGGTCGCGCCCCAGTGCCAGTCACCGCAGTCCTACACCCCGAAGCACCTCGCCTAGAAGATGCTCACGTCGCGGACACCGCTGGGACGGATGGGAACCACGGCAGACGTCGGCAACGCCGTGGTGCTCTTCTGCTCGGAAGGCGCAGGTTGGATCACCGGGCCGGTCGTGTATGTAGACGGGGGCGCCTCGCTGATGGACACCCTCTTCCCGCTCGACATCCAGTGCGGATAGAACCGCTGTGGCGTTGGCACTTCTCCGGCGGCCCGAGCAGCGCAGGTAGCACGGGCTGGCCGCGAAGCTCTGAGCCGCTCCACGACGGGCCCGAGGACCTCGGCGCCCGTCGTCCCTTCGGGGGTTAAAAAGGCCGGTTGACGGCGGTGCCGAAACGCTCTACCCACGAAGGAGAACCCGGTGAGGCTCCAAAGGAGCGGTGGATGGCATTCTTCCTCCATCAGCGACCGACTGTCTCCGATCCGGCCCCGTCTACCTCCGCCACCGGAGGGAGGTTCATATTCCTCGATGGGCTGCGGGGCGTGGCCCTCATCCTCATGGTGGTCAACCACACCTCGCGCTGGTGGATGGACGTATCCATGGGCTGGTGGAGGTACTACCTGGTCTACGGGAGCATGACGCTGCCGGGCCCGATCTTCCTGTTCCTGGTAGGCTTCTGCCTGCCGATCTCGTTCAGGCGCGAGCGGGCGACAGCGGGCCCGGCCCCCCGTGCGCTCGGGAAGTACGTCGGCCGGGGGCTCCAGATCATCCTGGCCGGCTTGCTGCTGAACGTCCTGGTCTTCCCCGAGGACCCGGTGTGGGGCGGCGGCGTGCTCCAGACCATCGGGCTCAGCATCATCGTGCTGGCGCCGGCCCTCTGGATCCTGCACCACCGGGCGGCCCGGTGGGCGTTGCTCGCGCTGGCCGCGCTCATCTACCTCTCGTTCGCCTGGCTGTTCGACGACCTGGTGGGATGGCTGCCCAATCATCCCACCGTCGCGCAGATCTGGTTCCTAGACTTCCCGCCCTGGCCGTGGATCAGCGCAGCGCTGATCGGGCTCGTCGCGGGCTGGGTGTGGCTCGATGCGCGGAGCGGCCGCGCGCGCGCGGAGGCCCGCTACTTCTGGGTCGCTGCCGCCTTCGGCCTGGCCTGTCTGGTGGGGTACTTCGCCTGGGACTCGTGGATGCAGACGAGCCCGCGCATCTCCTTTAAGCGCGACTTCATGCTCAACCGCCACTGGACCCCGCGGGGCGCGACGAACTTGCTGATTGTGGGAGGGGTGGCGTGCTCGCTGTCGCTAGCGTACTGGGTGATGGAGGTGAAGCGGCGCCGGCTCGGGTGGTTTGTGATCCTGGGCGAGACAGCGTTCATGCTCTACTTCGTCCACCAGCTCATCGTGCTCACCCTCGCCAACCAGGCCCTCGGCATGCGGTTCAACCACTGGGGGCTCTACTGGCTGGCCAACGTCGTGCTGATGGTGGCCCTGGTCTACCTCGGCAAGGCATGGCTCGCCATCAAGCGGGCCACACGCCAGCTGCCGCTGGTGCGGCGCGGGGTTCCGCCCGGGACGCCGACACGCCCGTGAGCGCCGTCCCGTTCTCCGGCGCCGCGGGAACTCAACGCCTTACGGCGCGTACACCCCCTCTTCTCCACTCCCCAGTGGGGAGAGGTAGGGTGAGGGCGAGGAGAGGATGAGCAGGGA
>JACQRS010000208.1 GCA_016206385.1 Candidatus Rokuibacteriota bacterium
ACAGCATCCGGCGGCCGTCGCGACGCGCCTCTACCAGGCCCACTTCACGCAGCACCCGCAGATGCTTCGAGACCGAGGGCTGCGCCAGCCTGACCGCCGCGACGACGTCCCCCACCGGACGCTCGGCGGGTGCCAGGAAGTCGAGTATCGCTCGACGCCGGGGCTCGGCGACGGCGTTGAAGACATCCGAGCTGGTGGCTGCACGCGGCATGATCTCATTATATTCCCATATCAACATATGTCAAGATGCGTGGGACGACGGAGCGATTCGGGGATTCGGACCGCCTGCTACCTCAGCACGACGTGCGTGAAGATCATCCAGGAGGTTGGTCGACCCCCATATACCGGGCGTATCCCGCCTGGGACGAAGGAGACCGTTCCGAGGACGCCGATCCCGGCGGTGATGGGAGCAAAGGACGGGGCGTCGAATCGGTAGCCGGCGCAGACGGCGCCCACGTCGAATACGCGTCCATGTCTCGGGTCGCCCTCCTGGAAGAGCTCGTTCTTCTCCACGCGCTCCGCCCGGGCGAAGACCGTGTGCCTCTGTCGCAATTGGACCACCGACTCCAAGGCGATCGCATCCAGCGTGGGGCCGGGACGATTCCGGTTTCGAGCCCAGGCGAGCATCGTCTCCCAGTGCCCCGCTCCCCAATCGGCGGCGTGGATCGCGGAAGCGGTCGTTCGGTCGACGCTGACGTCGGGTTCCAGCTGCTCCGGGCTCTCGAGCCGCCCGAAGCTTGTCTGCAGCGCCCAAGCCGGAGTCGGATTCACAGAGAAGCGGATCGAGTGCGAATCCAGCTCCGGCGACTCGACGTCGTATCGATCCTGGTCCGGCTCACGCCCCCGGAACGCGGACACCTCCAACTTGGTCCGCCCCGATACGGCTCCAAACGTCAGGACTCCGAACGTGATATGGGAGGAATCGAACCAATGGTGCGTGATGGGCGCTTGCGGGAAGGCCATTCCGGAGAAGCGGTGCATGAAGGCCGGGGGCCCCAGCGCCGGCTCGCCGGGCGATCCTCCGTAGAGGAACAGCGACCGATTCCCGCTCGACACGCTGTACGATGCGGCAAGCTCCATGAAGAGATCATGTGGATGCTGGCGATCGATGAGGTGCGTTTCGCCGTCGGCGGTCTCGCCCGTCTGAAGGAGGAGCGGATAGCCTTCCTTCCCGATCGTGGCGGGATCCAACGAGAGCATCGCCCTCAGACCGAGCGTTCCGGGTCCCAGGGGGCGGCTCGCCGTGCCCATCAGCATGCTGGCGCCGAAGACCTTCTCGTCTCCCCGCGGGCCCCCTTGACGGTCGAACACGATGTCGGCGGCCCCGTGGAGCATCAGGCTCCAACGACCTTTCATTCCGTGAAGCCCGAGATGCACTCCCCGGTCGGGCTGCCAGGAGGTCCCGGAAGCCTCGCGCGTGGTCGGATAAGGCCCGTACATGCCCCAATCCGGGCCGGACATCGCGTGATGCATGCTCCCATGGTCGTGGGTCTGCGCCTGAGCCGGAGAGCGCAGGAAGAGCAGGGCCGAGAGGACGATCATCAACCAAAATGCGGGCGCACGGCGCTCTGAGCCCACGTCAGAATCCCGTCCTCTTCCCAACCAACCACCTCACCACGTTCAACGCATACTGCTGGTTGTCCAGCCCCGGCTGGTTCATCCCGAACTTGCGAGGCTCCTGGCCGGGTCTGACAATCACCTGCGCCGAGAGCATCGCGGCTTCCCCCTGGATGACCGCGCGCCCGCGTCCTACCTGGATCGCCACGCCCATCGAGCGCCCCTTCGCGGATACCGCCTTCGACATCATCGCCTCGGGATCATCGCGCAGCTTGAGCGCCCCCGGCGGGATATCGATCGCACGATCGGAAAGGATCATCAACGGCGTTGAGCCCGCGGGTCCCCGCAGCGACTGCCCCGTGAACGCGACGACCCGGTCCACCCGTTCCCTCCCGTTCCATCCGTTCATGATCGGATGGTCGCCCAAAGTCTTCCGCTCCCGCGTGAACTCGATGACGGAGATCTCACCCGGCTTCGCCGCCTGGAGGCTGTCCCCCGTGTAGCCCTGGCTCATGTCCACACCGAATCGCTCGCTCAGGGTTGACGCAGCGGCACCGAAGGGGGCGTGGTCGGCGATTAGGAGGAGCGCCCCTCCGTCGCTCACCCAGCGGTGAACCGCCTCGATCTCATCCGGCCTGAGGGCCGGAAGCGCCACGGTGGAATCGTTCCCTGTTTCCGGCGCATCTCCCATCGCGTTGGCGATCACCAGAACGTCGTACCCCGACAAGGTCGCCGCCGAGAGCGGGTTCTTGTTCGACTCCAGCGTACATCCGTCCGCCTCCATCAGTGCTCCAAAGCTCTGATAACGCCCCCGCAGCGTGTGGAAGTTGTGGTGCCCTTCATCGAAGAGGATCTTGGGGTGCCGCTTCACGAACGCCGGTTCAGCTACGGTGGGCCGAAAGGCGGAGTCGGCAAGCTGCTGGACCTGGGCCGAGGCCGGTGCCAGGCTGGCGCAAAGCATCAGGACGAGCAGGGCTGAGCGGATCATCGAATGTACCTCCCCGTGGAGTTCAGGAGACAGCGAGCGAGACGTGACGTGTATCGGAGGCTTAGACGGGCGGACTCACGCTTAAGGTTTCACTGTCCTCGGCGACCTTCGTGCGGATGACGCACATGATTCG
>JACQRS010000212.1 GCA_016206385.1 Candidatus Rokuibacteriota bacterium
TGCGTGGAGCGCGGTCTCGACGTGGACAGCTTCGCGTCCCGCCTCTCTTTCTTCTTCGACATTCACAGCGACTTTTTTGAGGAGGTCGCCAAGCTCAGGGCCGCGCGGCGCATGTGGGCTCGCATCATGAAGGAGCGCTTCGGCGCGAAGAAGCCCGAGTCCATGCGCCTCCGGACCCACACCCAGACCGCGGGCGTCTCGGCCACGGCCCAGCAGCCGCTCAACAACATCGCCCGGATCGCGCTCCAGGCCCTGGCAGCGGTGCTGGGCGGCGCCCAGTCCCTCCACACCAACTCCTACGACGAGACCTGGGCACTGCCGACGGAGGAGGCGGTGACGGTGGCGCTCCGCACCCAGCAGATCATCGCGGAGGAAACCGGCGTGCCGCTCGTGATCGACCCGCTCGGCGGCTCCTACTACCTGGAGCGCCTCACCGATGAGATGGAGGAGGCGGCCTGGGCCTACATCAGGAAGATCGACGAGCTGGGCGGCATCATCCGGGCCATCGACCTGGGCTACCCTCAGCAGGAGATCGCCGATGCGGCCTACCGCTACCAGCTCATGGAGGACCGGGGCGAGAAGACGGTGGTCGGCGTCAACAAATACGTGATGGCAGAGGAAAAGCCCATCCACTACCTCCGGATCGACGACGCGGTTGAGCTGGAGCAGATCGAGCGGGTGAAGCGGCTGAAGGCCTCGCGCGACCAGTCCATGGTGGAAAGGCGGCTGAAGCAGATCGCCGAGGCCTGCCGGAACGGTCAGAACCTAATGCCGGTGCTCGTCGATGCGGTGAAGGCCTATGTCTCGCTCGGCGAGATCTCCGATGTCTACCGTCAGGTCTTCGGCCAGTACCGCGAGCCCATCATCTTTTAGGAGGGCCTATGGAGGACTGCGTATTCTGCAAGATCCGGGATGGCCAGATCCCTTCGTACAAGCTCTACGAGGATGAGCGGACCTTGGCCTTCATGGACGCCAACCCGCTGAACTCTGGCCACTGCCTGGTGGTGACCAAAGCCCATGCCCCCACCCTCTTCGACGCGTCGGTCGAGGACCTGGCGACCGCCATCGCTGCGGCGAAAACGGTGGCCACCGCGATCCGGGAGGCGCTGAAGCCGGACGGGATGAACCTGCTCCAGGCCAACGGGCCCGCGGCGTTCCAGTCCGTGCCGCACTTCCACATTCACATCATTCCCCGCTGGGTCAGAGACGGGAAGGGCTTTGACTGGAAGCTCACGCCGGGAAACAGGGAACAGATCATAAAGGTCGGCGAGCGCATCCGCGCGCAACTCAAGTAAAGCCAGATCATGGCTGAGCGCAAGATTCGGGTGCTGATCGCCAAGCCGGGGCTGGACGGCCACGACCGGGGCGCCAAGATCGTGGCCCGAGCACTCCGGGACGCCGGCTTCGAGGTGATCTACAGCGGGCTCCACCAGACCCCGGAGCAGGTGGTGGCGACGGCGATCCAGGAGGATGTGGACGCCGTCGGCCTCAGCGTGCTCTCCGGCGCCCACAACCATCTCTTCGGGCGCGTGCTGGAGTTGCTGAAGGAGAAAGGGGCCGACGACATCGTGGTCTTCGGCGGGGGAATCATTCCGCCCGACGACATCGCCGCCCTCAAAGCGCTGGGGGTCAAGGAGATCTTCACCCCCGGGACCTCCACCCAGGCCATCATCATGTTCGTGCGGGAGCACATCCGCCCGACCGACGCGGTCTCCTGAGCCGTATGGACTTCGAGCTGACGGCGGAGCAAAAAGAGATCCGGCGCGTGGCGCGGGAGTTCGGCAAGGCGGAGATCGCCCCGCTGGCCGCGCGCTACGACGAGTCCCACGAGTTCCCGCATGAGATCATCGAGAAGCTGGGCGACCTGGGGTTCATGGGTGCCCTCTTCCCGCCTGAGTACGGCGGCGCCGGCCTGGACTACGTCTCGTACGCCCTCGTGGTGGAGGAGCTCTCGCGTGCGGACGGCTCGGTGGGGATCACCATGTGGGCCCACAACTCGCTCTGCGCCAACCACATCTACCTCTTCGGCAGCGAGGCTCAGAAGCGGAAATACCTGGTCCCGCTCGCGCGCGGGGAAGCCCTGGGCGCCTGGGGCCTGACCGAGCCCGGCTCAGGGTCGGACGCCGCCGCCATGAAGACCCGCGCGGTCCGCGATGGCGACCACTTCGTGCTCACCGGGACCAAGGCCTTCATCACCAACGGGGGCGTCGGCAGGCGCGCCGTCGTGATGGCCGTCACGGATCCCACGAAGGGGCCGAAGGGGATCTCGGCGTTCATCCTGGAGAAGGGGATGCCGGGATTCAGCGTGGGGCAGCGCTACCGAAAGCTCGGCCTCCACGCCTCCGACA
>JACQRS010000231.1 GCA_016206385.1 Candidatus Rokuibacteriota bacterium
AAGTCCAAGGTCAGTGCCAGCGTGGCCGTGCCCGGGCCGAGCCTGGCCGAGAACGGTTGGCTGGTCAGCCGGAACGGCGAGTAGGTCAGGGGCAGGCGGACCGACTCGAGGGTGAGGCTTCGGGTCTTGGGCTCGGCACAGGTGGCGCGATGCTCGCTGACCCTGAGCCTGGAGAACTCGAGCTCCCCCTGAACCGCCAGCCGGCTGGGCGTCCCGGAGAGCGCCAGCTTTCCCCGGACCGGCCCGCCAAGCTCGCGCGCCGGCCCCAGGAACGCGCGGAGCAGCGGGGCGATGTCCTCGGCGCTGAGCTCCACGTCGGCCTTGAGCGCCGATTCGGCCAGCGGACGACCCGCCTCAGGGATCAGGCTTCCATCGGTGATCTTGAGCCGCAGGCCTCCCGGCGTGAGCCGGCTCTCGCCGTGAAAGTTGACGGGTGCCGCAGGCCCCGCAGTGCTGGCGGCGAAGTTCAGCGTCTCCAGTCGGTATGTGATCGGGACACCGTCCTTCTTCCGCGCCTCGTAGCTGAGGGTGCCGCCCGCCACCCGAATCCGGGAGACCGCAGGGAACAAGCCGCCACCCGACGGGACTCCGGCTTCCTTGACGGCCGTCGGCGCGCCGGCCGGACGGGCGCCGAGGCTCTGGATGTTCCACCGGCCGCCGGGCTCCTGGATCAACCCCACCCGGGGCCCGTCGAGGACCAGCTCGGCGGCCTCGAGCCGGCCTCTGACCAGCGGCCAGACCCTGAGCCCCAGGCGACCTTCCCCCACGGTGAGGAAAGGGGTGGTCCCGAACTTCGGGTCCTCGGCCACCCGGAGATCCGTGAGCCTGAGAGCCGGCAGCGGCAGGGCAGCGAGCGAGAGGGAGGCGAAGCTGACCGGGCGACCCAGAGCCTGGCTGGCTGAGTGGGCGATGGCGGCCTGAACCCCCGCCGCATCCACCAGGTAGGGGACGGCGATCACAAACGCGACCGCCAGGAGGAGGAGAACCCCGATGCCGATCAGCACCCACTTCATGTCATTTGAGCCAGGAGCGCAAGAAATGATACATCGCGAACGCCTCAAGCGCGAACGGCGGGAAGCCGAAATAGCCGAGCACGGCCATCTCGAAAAGCTTGACCTCGCCCCAGTAGGGCAACGTGTAGGTCCACTTGATCAGCGCCCAGTAGTTCCAGAACTCCCAGAGGAAGCCGCAGATCGCGCCGCTCCCAAGGAGCGCGGCCAGGGTGCGGTAGTCGCCGGCCTCGACCTCTCTGAGCCACGAGGGGCTTCCACGCCAGTAGTTAATCGGCTCCAGCAGAAGCGCGTAGGCAACCCAGACGAGCGGGACGAGCCAGGCCGACACGACGAGGAGGGGCAAGAGCGCTGAGATTGCTCCCAGCACAACCGAAAGCCGGGCACCCCACTTCGGCAGCCGGAACGGCCGAAGCCCGGTGAGCCCGGCAACGCCGCGTGCCTTGAGCGCTTCGGCGGTGAGGAAGAGGCCGGGGAAGATGGTCGCAAATGACCAGTCGTACCCGATCCGGCGCAGGAACGGGTTCGGCTCCAGGTTGTGGTAGTGCCACCAGAGCCCCGAGAGATCCTCTCCACCCCGCCAGAAGCGTGGCGCGTTGTAGAGCTCGAAGAGCCACCACGAGGCCACCGAGGCCAGGGCCACGAGCACCAGCTCAACGCGGCGTGTGGTGAGGTAGGATTGGCCCGTCCAGCGGGCGACGAGGCCATCCATGAACAGGATGTACCCGCTCCACACAATGGGAGTGAACCATGCCCCAATCCAGCGATTGCCGGCGAAGAGGAGGACTTCCGCCAGCGCAACGATGCCGAGGCCGACCCATCCGTGGCCAGGCATAGCGCACCCTTACACCTCGAGGAGGTCGCGCACCTCATCCACCACAGCCTGGCGCCATTCCTCCAGGTGCTCGGAGCGGAGCGCCCGCCGCACCTCAAGCATCTTTTTCTCGATGACCTCGGTGACCTTGGGAGGTCGTTCGATGAAGCGCGCGATCTCGTTCATGTTCTCGTCGAAGAAGGCGAAGACCGGGATCGAGCGGTAGATGCCGCGGTTGAGGTAGCGGTCCATGAGGTCGGAGTTCTGGTCTCGGAGGAAGACGCGGAGGTCGAGCCTGCCCGTCTCCAC
>JACQRS010000029.1 GCA_016206385.1 Candidatus Rokuibacteriota bacterium
CGATCTTGCCGTCCAGGCCCTGGGCGAACACCTCGTTCATGAAGCCGATCTTGTCGGGGGCCTCGGCCAGCCGCAGGAGCATCCGGTAGGTGTCGGGGGACACCCGTCGTTCCCTGATGCCGGTGCGCTGGACGATCCACTCGTCGGAGGTGTTCATGCAGCGCGCCAACAGGTGGTTGTCCACCACGCAGTCAGGCACCGCCATCCCGGTGCCGATGATCTTGGCCTTGGGCACCTACCGTCCTCCCGCCAGCGGGGGGAGGGCCGGGATCAAGTGCGAGCGGATCCCGGTGGAGAGCAGCACCATGAGCGAGAGCGCCAGCGCAACCCACCAGCCGTAAAGAATTCGCCCCGGCGCCATGATTCCCACACTATACCCCGGCGCTGCTGCGAAACACAACACGGCGCGTGATACACTTGCGCCATGGGGCTCTCCGACGACCTCAGAAAACGGGCCGAGCCCGTCTGGACCCGGAGTCTCGCCCATCCATTCGTCCTGGGAATCGGAGCCGGTTCGCTCCCGGTGGATCGGTTCAGGTTCTACATCCGCCAGGACTACGTCTTCCTCATCGAGTACGCGCGGGTGCTCGCACTCGCCTGCGCCAAAGCCCGTGACTTGCCGGACATGGAAAAGCTCGCCGAGCTGCTCCACGCCACGCTCGGCAGGGAGATGACCCTGCACCGCGCCTACTGCGGCGAGTTCGGCATCACCCCCGAGGAGCTGGAACGGACCGAGCCGGCGCCCACCACCTACGCCTACACCCGCCACCTGCTTGACACCGCGTGGTCGGGAAGCCTCGCCGAGATCGTGGCGAGCCTCTTCCCCTGCCAGTGGAGCTACTGGGAGATCGGGACGATGCTGGCAACCCGCGGCGCACCCCGGCACGCTCCGCTCTACTGCCAGTGGATCGACACGTACGCGTCGAAGGAATACGGCGAGCTGGCGCAGTGGGTGAAAACGCTCCTGGACCGGCTGGGCGCCGATGCGTCAACGGGCGAGAGGGAGCCGATGACGGAGCGGTTCCTTCTCTCGAGCCGCTTCGAGCACGCCTTCTGGGAGATGGCGTGGACCATGGAACAGTGGAGTCCCCGGACATGAGCGGGCTGGTCGACCTCTTCGGCGTGGACCGGGCGCTGATCGGGATGGTGCACCTCCTTCCGCTCCCCGGCAGCCCACGCTGGGGCGGCTCCATGGAGAAGGTGGTCGAGCGCACGCTCGCCGACGCGCGCGCGCTGGCCGGGGGCGGCATGGACGCGCTGCTGGTGGAGAATCACGGCGACGCGCCGTTCAGCCGGGAGCGCGTTGACGCCGGCACCGTCGCGGCCATGGCGCGGGTGATCGCCGAGCTTCGATGCGCCGTGCCGCTGCCGCTCGGTGTGAGTGTGCTGAAGAACGACGCGCTCTCCGCCCTGGCCCTGGCCGTGGCCGTAGGGGCACGCTTCATCCGCGTCAACGTCCACACCGGAGCCGTGCTGGCGGACCAGGGAATCATCCAGTCTGACGCCGCCGCCACCCTCCGCTACCGGCGCCTGCTCGACGCCGACGTCAAGATCTTCGCCGACGTCCAGGCCAAGCACGGGGTGCCTCTGGCGCCGGTTGAGCTGGAGCAGGAAGCCCGGGACAGCGTGGCGCGCGGCCTGGCCGACGCGCTGGTGGTGTCGGGAAAGGCCACCGGCGAGGCGACACCGCTCGAGGACGTGAAGCGCGTCCGCTCGGCGGTGAGGGATGTCCCCCTCCTGGTGGGAAGCGGCGTCACCCCCGAGAGCGTGGCCGAGCTTCTCTCCGTGGCCGACGGCGCCATCGTCGGAACCTGGCTCAAGCGCGACGGCCGGCTCGGCAACCCGGTGGACCCCGAGCGGGTGAAGCGGTTCGTTGAAGCCGCCCGTGCTCGCTGATCGGAAAAGCGGGTCCTGTCGCGGCAAGCAGCCCCGCCGTCCTCGCCGGGTACCCGCGCCGCCGGCGTGGGTGACCGGTGTGGGGACCCCGCTCCGGGCGGCGGGGCGCCCCGCTTGCCGCGCCACCCGCTTTCTGCTCCTGCTCCCCCTCGCGCTGGCGGTGGTGGGCTGCGCCAGCGTGCGCCCCGTCGACCCGGTTCTCGCGAGCCGGCTCGGGGAGCTGCTCCTGGTCGGATTTGGCGGCGCTGAGGTCGAGGGCAACGCCGAGGTCCTCCACCTCGTCTGCGACCTCAAGGTCGGCGGCGTGATCCTCTTCGAGCGGGAATCGGCCAGCGGCGCGCCGCGGAACATCACGAGCCCGGAGCAGCTGGCGTGGTTGACCCGGGACCTCCAGGCCCTCGCCCGCCGGTGCGCGGGTCGCCCGCTCCTGATCGCCACCGACAGCGAAGGCGGGAGCGTCATGCGGTTGAGCCCGCGCGTGGGCTATTCATCCACCTTCTCCGCGCAGGAGCTGGGCGACCTGGGCGACCTGGCGGTGACCGAGCTGGAGGCCCGGCGCATCGGCAGGATGCTCGGCGAGGCGGGAATCAACTGGAACCTGGCCCCGGTGGTGGACCTGGCCCTGAACCCGGTGAACCCGGTGATCGTGGGCCACGGGCGGGCCTTCGGCGCTGACCCCGAGCGGGTGATCGCTCATGCCCGGGCGTATCTCAACGGGATGCGCGCGGCAGGCATCCGCACCACCCTCAAGCACTTCCCAGGCCACGGATCGAGCCTGACCGACTCCCACCTGGGATTCGTCGACGTCACGGACACCGCCAGCCTGGAGCTGGAGCTCCGCCCGTACCGGACCTTCATCGCCGAAGGGTTGGCTGACAGCGTGATGACCGCCCACGTCTTCAACCGGAAGCTGGATCC
>JACQRS010000233.1 GCA_016206385.1 Candidatus Rokuibacteriota bacterium
GACGTTGGGCAGAAGATACTTCTGCTTCTGCTCCTCCGTCCCGTAGAGGTGGAGGATCTCGCAGTTCCCCGCATCCGGGGCCTGGCAGCCGAAGATAATGGGCCCGATGGGGCTCCGGCCGATGATCTCGTTCATCAGCGCGAGCCCGACGACGCCGATCCCCATCCCCCCGACCTCCACCGGCATGTGGGGTGCCCAGAGCCCGAGCTCCTTGACCGTGGCCTGGAGGGGCTTGAGGATCTCCTGCGGCAGGCCCTCCTCGGTCATCTCGCGCTCTGCGGGATACACGTGCTTCTCCATGAACCGGGTCGTCAGTTTCAGGATCTGCTCCATCTCGGGGGAGACGCTGAAGTCGATCATAGAGGACGTACCTCCTGGTGCGGAATACGGGAGCAGCGCCGATTATACCTCACGCCGGCCTGAGCGAGCCGCTCGCATTTCGCTCCACCGCCAGGGCTCCAGGCCGAGCCGTCCAGCTCCCCTCCAGCGCGCGGGCGAGCCAGCGTCCGGCGAGGCCACCGAGAGCGCCCGCGGCGAGGGCCAGGACGACGCCCGCGGCGACCTGGGACGCAGCGGGCAGGGCCGGCTGGAGCGCGGGGAACCCGGCGAGGCTCAGGCTCACAACGCCGAGATACGACGCCCCGAAGGCGATGCTTCCCAGCACCGCGCGCCGCCGCGGCTCCACCAGGCAGAGGAACAGGGCAGGGAGCAGCGCCCAACTGATTGCCCTCGCCCGGCCTGTCGCGGTCACCACCGGCGTGCGGTTCTCTCTGGCCATCTGATGCGCCTTGGCAATCGGCGAGGTGGGATCTTCGGCAATAGCGGCTTCAATCTGGGATTCGGGCGCGAGGATCACAAACCCGGCCTTCGCCACCCCGCCCCCTGCCAGTGCGATCAGCGCCATCAGCACGACGGTGAGGAACGGGGTCCAGCGGGAGCCCGACAGGTGAGTGACCGGCACGAGCGCGACCGGCAGGAGCAGCGCTCCGAGCACGGGATAGAGGAAGAAGGCGAGCCCGCCATACTCGTAAGCCCAGAGGATGCCCGGTCCGATGAGCAGGTGGAAGGTGCCAAACAGGAACGCGCCGCCCCCGACCAGCGCGAGGAATCGCTCCCGCCTTGACGGGCACGCCTCCATCGCGAGCAGGAGGCACCCGACGGAGTTCACCTGACCGCCCAGAAATCCCAGGAGATGGGGCAGGCTCCAGAGCGTCACGTCGAGCCCGAAGAGACGGTGCCAGAGGTCGTCCACAGGTGCCGCCAGCACGGTAATGGCGATCCCCCACCAGGCCAGATGCATCCCGGGAGTCCCGACGAGGCCGGCGACACGGAGACTCCCGGGGACCGCTCGACCCCTGAGCGCGAGGAGGGTCTCCCGGGCGAGGATCCCCAGCGAGAGCACCACGGTAGCAGTCACGGCGGAATAGGTCATCAGGTGAGGGGGAATCCAGAACGAGTCGCGCCCGATCAGGACGTGCCACTGGATGTCCCAGCTCACGCCCCAACTGCCCCAGAGCTTGGCCGCCAGCATCCCCCAGAGGGCGGCGCGCCGCAGCGCCTGGACCTGGTCGGTCGCTTGCGCGGCCATCGCTACTTCTTCGGAGGCTCGACGCCCAGCACCTTCACATCGAAGTGCAAGATCTTACCCGCCAGGGGATGGTTCAGGTCAATGATCACGGTCGTCTCTTTGATCTCCTTGACCCGAACCAGCATTGTCTCACCCTCCCGGCTGCGCGCCACGAGCTGGGTCCCCACCTTCAGGTTCGGGGGAAGCACCTCCTTCGGGACCTCGGTCTGGGCCGCCGGGTCCGGAGGGCCGTAGGCGTCCTCGGGTTGAACGGTGACCTGCTTCTCATCACCCGCACGCATGCCGTTCAGCGCCTTCTCCAGGCCGGGGATGATCTGCTTCTGTCCCTGGGTGTAGGTGAGGGGCCCTCGTCCCTTGTTGGAGTCCAGCACCGTGCCATCGTCGTCCTTCAGGGTGTATTCGAACTGGACCGTGGAACCGCTCTCGATGGCCGGACTCAGGACTTTCTCCTTTGGCTGAGCCTGGGCGACGCTAAGCGCCAGCAGCAGGATACTGAGGGTCACCGCCGCGCGTTTCATCTTGCCCCCGATCTCGTCGGGCACCGGCGAACCGACGTATGCGCGGCAGTCTACACCTTGAAAACTGGCGGTGCAACGCGGAGTTGACGCCGGCCGGCTTCCGAAGGATCATTGGTGCGATGGGCTCCTCATGATCACGGACACCGCGTTCACGGTTCGCGCGAGGGAGTTCGAGCCGGCGTACCTGCGCCTCGGCGTCGGCGCGATCGAGCGGCGGGCGGAGGAGGCGATCGCGGCGCTGAGCTCGTGCCAGGTCTGTCCCCGGAACTGCCGGGTGGACCGCCTGCGCGACAAGACCGCGGTGTGCAAGTCCGGCCGGTACGCGCTGGTGGGCTCGCACTTCCCGCACTTCGGCGAGGAGGACTGCCTGCGCGGCTGGAACGGCTCGGGCACCATCTTCTTCTCCTGGTGCAATTTGCGCTGCGTTTTTTGTCTTCATCCCGACACCCTGGTCGCCACCGATCAGGGCCTCGTCAGAATCGGTGAGCTGTTCGAGCAAACGCCGGGCGCGGTGGAGTGGCACGGGGGATGGGTTCGGTTTGTCCACGGCAAGGTCGGTGTCGCCACGCGCACGGCAGGGTGGGCCCCGGTCGCGAAGGTGTTCTGCCATCACTTTGCGGGCGACCTGATCCGGGTCAAGCCGTTCAACTGCCCACCGCTGCTTCTGACGCCGAACCACGAAGTGTTTGCTGTCCCGAAGACTGGGCCGAGTGATCCCGTGAGAGTCCGGGCCGAGGATTTAAAGAAGGACTACTATCTGGTCGTTCCCAAGCACAGTCCCGGCGGGCTGACCGTCGAGTTGAACGTCCACGATCTGCTCTCGGCGGGTGCGCCGAGGCTTCAGGCTTCGCCCGGGCGCCGGCACTTGGCGGAAGAGCTGGCTCAACTTTTTTCCGAGCCGCGGACTTCCCGCGAGCTGGCGGCGATTACGGGCTATCATCCCGCGTACGTACGGAAGCTCCGGGGCCAGTGGCGCCGGGACCTCCTGCCTCGCGATGCGGTACCCAAAGCGGCCGTGGTGATCGAGGAGGGGGGACGGGTTCGCTTCAGGGTCGAACGACGTCCGGGCATTCCCGCCCGCTTGACGCTGGACGAACGGCTGGCGTGGCTGCTTGGGATCTATTGCGCGGAGGGGCACAGCACCTCCCAGAAAGGGCGCCCGAACTCGCACCGCCTGATCTTCTCCTTCGGACGCCGGGAAACCGGCCTGGTTGAGCGTACGCGTCGGCTTCTGGCCGATCTCTTCGCGGTTCATCCCCGGGTGTACGCGCGGCGGACCACAGTGACCGTGGAAGTAGGCAAGGCATCTCTCGCGCTCCTGTTCGTACATCTGTGCGGGAAGAGCGCGCGTGGGAAGCAGGTGCCGCCGCAGCTGGCCGGTGCGGCGCGGAACGTGGTGAGGGCCTTCCTACAGGGGGTTGTGGATGGCGATGGTTGCGATCGGGGCACCCATGTCGTGGTCAACACGGTCTCCGAGCGCCTGGCGGCGGGTCTGTTCGGGATCGGGCTCCTGCTCGGGATGCTACCGAGCTTCCATCGGTGGGACGCGGCACCCAAAACCGTGATCGAAGGTAGGGAGGTCAACCAGGCGCCGCTCTACTACGTCAAGTTCCCCAAGGAGGATCCCCGGTCTGGGAAGCGCCACTCGAGGTGGCAGGAACGGAACGACTACTTCCTGGTCCCGATCCACAAGGTGACCCGCGTGCCGTACGACGGTCCTGTGTTCAATCTGGAAGTCGATGACCTCGACCACTCGTACGTGGCCTCCTTCGTCGCGGTCAGCAACTGCCAGAACTTCGACATCAGCCAGAAGGGCGAGGGAGCGGCGGTGAGCCCCGAACGGCTGGCGGGGATGATGCTGGAGCTCCAAGCTCGAGGCTGTCACAACATCAACTTCGTGACGCCGGAGCACGTGGTGCCTCAGATCCTCGAGGCCCTTCCCCTCGCGATCCGCGGCGGCTTGAGGCTTCCGATCGTCTACAACACGAGCGCCTACGACAGCCTGGAGAGCCTCCGCTGGATGGACTGGATCGTGGACATCTACATGCCCGACTTCAAGGTCTGGGACGGCGCCGTGGCCAAGCGCTACCTGAAGGCCCCCGAC
>JACQRS010000235.1 GCA_016206385.1 Candidatus Rokuibacteriota bacterium
GGATGGCGCGGAGCGCGCCCTGGTCCTGGCGGCGCTTGGGGCAGAGCGCGAGGAACCCGCCGCGGCGGTACGCGGCGAGCCAGCGCGCGAGGGTGCGCACGGACACCGTCCGCGTCCGTCCCGCGGGATCGCTCCGGGGCTGGCGTCCCTGGGCGGTCAGGATCGTCGCGATCGCGTCGTCCTCCGCCTCGAGCGCGTCGGCGAGGAAGCGGTGACGGAAGGCGGCGATCGCGAGGTCGTGGTCGTCGGGCATGCGCGGCACGCCTCCATCCTCAGAGCGGCAGGCCCTCCGGGGCGACGCGCAACGGCGGGGATGGTCGCGTGAGCCAGCAGACGTCCCCGAATCGGGCCAGCTGCGCCGTGAGAATGCGCAGGAGCCCCGGTCCTCGCCCGGGCAGGGCGACGCCGCGGCGAAGGAGCACGTCGCCCAAGTGGTCGAGCAGCCGCAGGACGGAGCCGGCCCGGCTCACCTCCCCTTCGGCCGCGGCCGGCGTCGGGGGTGGGAGCCCCTCGGGATCCAGCCGCGCACACAGCCGGCCCAGGTCCATCGGACTCGCGAGCCGGGCTGTCCAGCGGACCCAGCGCGAGACGCTCCGGCGGGAGCAGTCGTGGCGCGCCGCCACCGCCCGTCGACGGCCGCCCGCGAAGCAGACCTCGGCGACGGCCGCGGCCACGACGCAGAGTTGGTAGCTTCGATGGGGATACACGCCGGCCGGATAGATCGTCCAGCTGCCCGCGGCGCAGCGCCGGTCCGAGCACCGGGCGCGCCGCCGCAGCACATCAATCACGCGTCGCACGCCCTGACCCAGGTCGTGCAGGACTTCGGCGACCACGCGCCCGCCATTCCACCACGACGGGGCACCACACACGCGGCAGGGATCCGGGCGCACGGCCTTCTTGCACCGACGGGTCGGCGGTGATACACACACGGAGGGCCTCTCTTCTGTAACCCCTGCCGGGTGCCTTTGCTGAGGATGGCCCGGGGACGGGGAAGTTGAGAGGCTCTTTTTACACCAGGACGCTTCGGCCCTTCTCTACGGGAATGTCAGCGGGCCGCGCTGCGATGACAACGATCCCGAGCAGACCACTGCCAAAGACCATGAGCCCGAACAGCTGCTTCCTCGATCCATACGAGGTGCGTGCAGGGAAGGAGAACCTCTTCGAGACCGACAATTACCCGCGCGTGTTTAGCGGCCGGCCGATGGCGACGTACTTGGGGTGCTTCTGGCTGCGGTCGGCGGTTCGCCGACAGAGCAAGGGGAGGCCGCAGCGCGCCTACGCAGCCTGGCTGGTCCTGCACATGCTATGGGCAGACATCACGGCGAAGTTTCCGGGTGGGAAGCAGCACGAGGACTTGGTCTGGTATCTCCAGCGAGAACCGTGGGATGCGCCGGGGACGCGGGCTCTTGCACGAGCGATCGACGCTCTGTTCAAGGACGCGCTGCGATTCTTTCGGAAGAATCGGGGCAGAGGCGAGGAAGCCGCAGACATAAGTACCTTCTTCAAGGTGAGGGGACTACCAGCTGAGTTTGGAAGATTCCGGGAAAGACCGTCGCGCGCGTCGCGGTCTCGTTATCGAAAGAGCATCGATCGGTTCGTGACGGCGGTGCACAAGAGTCTCGAAGACCAGGCGGTGTAAGGAAAGATCCGCCTGCCAGTGGAGGTGCGGAAATGAGTTTCTTGAACTCGCTCTCAAAACCTTCGCGCGAAGACTTGGCTGGTCAATGGAGTGGGACGATCGCGCTGGGAGCAGAGCAGTTTCCTGCCGAGATGACTGTCCGACTCGTCAAGGACCCTTTGGGTTTTCAGCTGGCGGTGTACGAAGGCAGGGCGGAGATCCCTGGCGGGAAGCAGGCTATGTTTGGAGGGGAGATCATAGACAGTACAGCGAGCGGTTATCTAATTTACCGTGGACAGGACGGGGTCCTCGGCAAGATCGAATTGTTCTATCCCGACGGGAGCACGGAGAAGGCGTTGCGATTTCGACGTGAGGACGGAAGCGGATCCTCCGACTGGGTCAGAATCGGCCCGCGAGTTGACGTGTCACCCTAA
>JACQRS010000222.1 GCA_016206385.1 Candidatus Rokuibacteriota bacterium
CGGCTACCAGATGGCCCGCGCCGGGCGCGCGGGGCCGGCGCTGGCCATGGCTGCCTTCGGCTCCTTCTTCGCCGGCACGGTCAGCGTCGTGATGCTCATGCTGCTCGCCCCGCCCTTCGCCCAGCTCGCCCTCAGGTTCGGCCCGCCCGAGTACTTTGCCGTCATGGTCCTGGGCTTCATCCTCCTCGCCTACCTGGCTCAGGGGTCGATGGTGAAGGCCCTGATGGCGGCGGGCCTGGGGCTCATCCTCGGGACGGTGGGGATCGAGCCCATGTCCGGGTAACGGAGGTTCACCTTAGGCCTTCCGGAGCTCTGGGAGGGGATCGGCTTCGTCCCGGTGGCGATGGGGCTCTTCGGGATCGCCGAGGTTCTGGCCTCCGTGGAAGCGACCGTCACGCAGGAGGTGATCAGAACCAAGCTCAGGGACCTCTTGCCGAGCCGGCAGGATTGGCGCGACTCCATCGGCGCCATCATGCGCGGCTCGGTGCTGGGATTTGTCGTGGGCATTCTGCCAGGCCCCGCGACCGTGCTCGCCTCCTTCACCTCCTACACCGTTGAGAAGCGGGTCTCGAAGCACCCCGAGCGGTTCGGGCGTGGCGCGATCGAGGGGGTCGCTGGTCCCGAGTCAGCCAACAACGCCGCCGCGTCAGGGGCGATGGTCCCTCTCCTGTCCATCGGCATCCCCTTCGCCCCCGCCACCGCCATCATGATGGGCGCGCTGATGATCCACGGGGTGCGGCCCGGCCCCTTGCTGATCGAGCAACGGCCGGACTTCTTCTGGGGCGTGATCGCCAGCATGTACATCGGCAACCTCATGCTGCTAGTCCTCAACCTCCCCATGGTCGGGCTCTTCGCCAGCCTGCTGAGAGTGCCGGGGCACTTCCTCCAGCCGCTCATCGTCCTGTTCTGCGTGGTGGGCGTCTATAGCATCAACAACAGCGTGGCGGACGTCTGGGTCATGCTGGCCTTCGGGGCGCTGGGCTACCTCCTCCGCCGCTACGGGTTCGAGGTGGCGCCGCTGGTCCTGGCCCTGGTGCTGGGGCCGATGCTGGAGACATCGCTTCGCCAATCCCTGATCATGGAGCGCGGTGACCTCACGATCTTCTTCCGGCGGCCGCTCTCGGCGAGCCTGCTGATCCTCGCCCTGGCGTTGATTCTTGTCCCGCTGGTCCGGTATCTCGCGGGTCGGCGGGCGCTGGCGGCTGGCGCGCCGCGCGCAGAGAGCTCGGCATGAGACCTACGAACGTCCTCTTCATCCTGTCCGACGAGCACAGCCGCCGGGTCACGGGATGTTATGGGAACCCCGCGGTCAAGACACCGAACCTGGATAGTCTCGCGGCACGGGGGACCCGGTTTGCCAGCGCCTACTGCCAGACGCCGATCTGTGTGCCGTCCAGGGCGAGCCTGGCCACCGGGCGCTGGGCGCACGCGGTCAGCTCCTGGGACAACGGGAGCCCCTACCTGGGCACCGAGGCGCCGAGCTGGGGGCACCGGCTGATCGGGCAGGGTCACCCCGTCACGACAGTCGGGAAGCTCCACTACCGCCGGGCGGACGACCCGAGCGGCTTTCCCGACCAGCGTGTGCCGATGCACGTGCTCGAGGGCATCGGCGACCTCTACGGCCTCCTCCGGGGCGACATGCCGGTGCGCCCGCGGAGCCGGAAGTACGTGCTCGAGGCGCGGGCAGGGGAGAGCGAGTACATCCGCTATGACCGCGCCATCGCCCAGACCGCGGCCCGCTGGCTCAGGGAGGAAGGGCAGGAGGCGGCGCGGCCGTGGGTGCTGTTCGTCGGGTTCGTGTCCCCGCACTTCCCCCTCGTGGTCCCCGATCAGTACTTCAACCTCTACCCGCCGGACTCGCTGCCGCTCCCGGTCCGCTGGGCACCGGAGGAGTGGCCTCGCCACCCCGCGCTCGAGCTGCGTCGCCGCCAGCAGGCCATGGACCAGCCGTTCGACGAGAAGACGGTGCGGAAGGCCGTGGCCGCCTACTACGGGCTGGTGAGCTTCCTGGACGGCCAGATCGGCCTGGTGCTCCGGGCGCTGGAGGAGGCGGGGCTGTCGGAGGGCACGCGGGTCATCTACTCGACCGACCACGGCGAGATGCTGGGCGAGCACGGCATCTGGTGGAAGAGCACCATGTACGAGGGGGCTGTGGCGGTGCCCCTGATCATGGCCGGTCCTGACGTTCCGCTGGGAAAGGTGGTCAGCACCAACGCGATGCTGGTGGACGTGTTCCCGACCCTCATCGAGGCGGTGGGCGCCAGGTTCGCCGCGGAGGATCGAGACCTGCCGGGGCGATCGCTCTTCGCGCTGGCGCGGGAAGCCGACCGGCAGCGGACGGCGTTCAGCGAATACCACGCGATGTACTCCCCGAGCGGCATCTTCATGATCCGCACGGAGCGGCACAAGTACGTCCATTACGTCGGCTACCCGCCCCAGCTGTTCGACCTGCTCGTTGACCCAGACGAGGCTCGGGACCTGGCCGGCGACCCCGAGCACGCAGACGTGCTCGCCGCCTGCGAGCAGGAGCTGCGCGCTATCGTCGATCCCGAGGCGATCGATCGGCAAGCGAAGGCTGACCAGCGCCGCAGGATCGAGGCGGTGGGAGGCGTGGAGGCCATCGTGGCCGCCGGCGACCGGGTGCCCTACACTCCTGCTCCCGACGAGTTCGACCCCGCCCCTGTCGAGGCGCACCAGCGCGAGAGGCGACAATGAAAGCGCACCGATACGCGCTGATCTCGTGGGGGACGGTCGCCGCTATTCTCCTGCTCTGGTACACCGTGACCGCGCTCGGCCTCGTCAAGCCGTTTACGCTCCCCTCGCCAGCCGACCTCTTCCGCGAGCTCCGCACCCTCGTCGCCCAGGGGTATGCGCAGAAGCCACTCAGCGAGCATATCCTCTCGAGTGTCGTCCGTACTTTGACCGGCCTGGGCTGTGGCCTCGTCGTGGGAATCCCGCTCGGCCTTCTCATGGGGGCCAACCCCACGGTCTTCGCCGTCCTCTCCCCGATCTTCTCCTTCATGCGCCCGATCCCGCCGATCGCATTTATTCCATTGATGATCCTATACTTCGGCATCGGCGAGTTCTCCAAGGTGTTCCTGATCTTCATGGCGGCCCTCTGGTACGTCGTCCTAAGCGCATCGGCCGGGGTGCGCGCGGTGCCTCAGGATCTGCTCCGCGCCGCCCAGAACCTTGGCCTCACGCAGGGCCAGATCTTCCGCCACGTGATCTTCTGGGCGGCGCTGCCGCACATCATGACCGGCGTGAAAACCGCCACGGCGATCTCGTGGGCGATCGTCGTGGCGGCCGAGCTCATCGCGGCGCAGGCCGGCCTGGGCTTCCTGGTGATGGACGCGGCGACCTTCTTCCGCGTCCCCGACGTGTACATCGGGATCATCATCATCGGGCTGATCGGTCTCACGCTGGAGGCCATCACGCGGGCCGTGGAGCGTTCGCTCCTCCATTGGCAGGGGCGATGACCACCCGAATAGAGCTGAGGGGCGTCGGGAAGGTCTTCCCGCCGCTCCATCGCGGGCAGGCGCCGGTGACGGCGCTGGAGGATGTGGACCTGGCCGTCTCGGAGCGGGAGATCGTGGCGGTCATCGGGCCATCGGGATGCGGGAAGACGACGCTCCTCAACTTGGTCGCCGGATTCGAGCGGCCGACCGCCGGGACAATTCGCGTCGATGGCCAGCCGCTCGGCTCGCCGGGACCGGATCGCTCGCTGATCTTCCAGTCGCCGGCCCACTTCGAGTGGCTCACCGTGCACGCGACCGTGATCTTCGGTCCCAAACACCGCGGCGAAGCGCCCGGGGAGTATCTCCCCGGCGCCCGCGACCTGATCTCGGCCGTCGGCCTCGAAGGGTGGGAGCGCCACTACCCCTACCAGCTCTCGGGCGGGATGCGACAGCGCGTCCAGCTCGCC
>JACQRS010000223.1 GCA_016206385.1 Candidatus Rokuibacteriota bacterium
GATCTGGAGCGAGGCATAGGCGAAGGCGCTCGCCCACCGGTCCGGCTCCTTCTTGTGCTTCTTCAGGGGGGAGTCGAAGTATTCTTTGGCGCCCGGGAAGTTCACCTTGGGGTTCCACCCCGCGACCCCCATCACGCCTTCGGCGCCCTTGAAGCGGTCCCGGTAGAACGGGAACGCGGTGCCCACGGCGGTGAGGAACACGGGCGGGTTGAAGTCCGCCTCCTTGGACTGGGTCGTGGCCAGGATGTTGTCAGGCGGGTAGGTGAGGCCGAGGAGGACATCCGCGCCGGCCGCCTTGATCCCTTTGAGAATCGGCAAGAGGTCCTTGACGCCGAGGGGATAGCTCTTGCTCTCCACCACCTCGAGGCCCGAGTCTTTGAGCAGGACCGAGGCCATGTTGAACATCTCGATGCCGAAGAGGTCGTTGACGTAGATCACCGCCACCTTCTTGACCTTGCCCTGGGCCCGGAGCTCTTTCAGGAGCGCCACGACCGCGCCCATCATGGCGTCGGGCTGCTGGAGGATCGCGTAGAAGTAGGGAAAGGCGAGTTCCTTCAGCTTCATGGAGGTCACGGTGGGGCCGATGATCGGGTAGCCGTACTTGTTCGCGACGGGCGCCACGGCGAAGTTCGCCGCTGTCCCCCAGGGCGGCAGCAGGAGGTCCACCTTGTCGTCGGTGCAGAGCTTCTCGTAGAAGCGCACCGCGGTCTCCAGCTCGCTCCTGTCGTCGGTGGAGATGAACTCGATGGGGCGGCGTCCCTCGCCCTTGACCAGCAGGCCGCCCTTGGCGTTCACCTGATCGGCCCAGAGGGTGTAGTTGGGCCCTTGCGTGATCCCGGCGCCGACAGAGTACGGTCCGGTCGCCGACAGGGTGTAGCCGATCTTCACCGGCCTGGCCTGGCCGCGGGCCTTGCCGCGGAGCGCGGCGAACGCTGACCCTCCCACGGCCGCCACCCTGACGAACTCTCGACGATCAATTCCCATGGTCGTTTCCTCCTTTGTATCCGAGATACGCTTCCAGCACTCGCGGGTCCCCAGCCACGGCCCGGGGCGGCCCATCGGCGATCACCTCTCCGTGGTGGAGAACGATGGCGCGATCCGCGATTCCCATAACAGCCCGCATGATGTGCTCGACCCAGAAGAGCGTGAGCCCCCACCGGTCTCGGATCCGCCTGAGCAGGGCAGTGGCCCGATCCACCTCAGCAGGGGTGAGGCCGGCCAGCAGCTCGTCCAGCAGGAGCACGCGCGGGCCGAGCGCGAGGGCCATGGCCAGCTCCAGCAGCTTCCGCCAGCCGGCGGGGAGATGGCGCGAGAGGACCCCAGCGTGCTCAGCCAGACCGACGAGCGCCAGCAGCTCCTCCGGCGGCGCCAGCGGAGGTCGCCCGGCGAAGCGGCCGGCTGCCGCCACATTCTCGCTGACGGTCAGATCAACGAACGGACGGGGAGTCTGAAAGGTCCGGGCAATGCCCATGCGGCAGATCGTATGGGGGGAGCGGCCGACCAGCTCGCTCAGCTCAAAGCGGATGCTCCCCGCGGAGGGGCGGTGGAGACCGCTGATCAGATGAAACAGGGTCGTTTTCCCCGCGCCGTTGGGACCGATGAGCGTCACGATTTCCCCCTCCGAGACCCGGAAGGAGACCTGGCGGAGCACGGTCAGGCCGCCGAAGTGCTTGCTGACTCCTACGCCTTCGAGGAGTGCCTGGGCCACCGGGAGGCCGTTACACCTTCAGGTCGAAGAGCCGGGCAGCGTTCTCGCCGAGGAGCTTTCGCTTGAGATCCTGCGGCAGATCGTCGCGCTCGGCGATGGCCTTCACCGAGTCCGGGCACATGCAGTCGAAGTGGGCGTAGTCTGAGGCGTACATGAGCCGGCCGTCGCCGACGATTTTGGCGACGATGGGGAGCATCTTCTCCTCGGGCTCGAAGGTGTAGAAGCAGCGCTCCGAGGCCATGTATTCGGCGGGGTCACGCCTGAGATGCGGGAGCTGGTCGGGGAAGAGCTCATAGTGCTCGTGGAGGCGCTCCATCAGGTAGGGGATCCAGCCGCAGCCAGCCTCGAAGACTCCGATCCGAAGCTCCGGGAACCGGTCCATGACCCCGCCGGCCACCAGCGTGGAGAAGGCCATGAACACATCGGCGGCGTAGAAGACGTGCTTGAAGTAGAAGTTGTCGAAGCGATCGGCCCCGATCGTGCGCGCGCTCAAGAGATGAAGACAGGCCGGGACACCGAGCTCCTGCGCCGCGTCGTAGATCGGGTCAAAGCGCGGGTCCGCGGGATTGGACCCCTCAGGCCAGGTGGGGACGCGGACGGCGACGAGCCCCAGCTCTCTCACCGCCCGCTTCAGCTCCCTGGCTCCTTCCTTCGGGTCCTGAAAAGGTACGGCCGCCACGCCCTTGAGCCGGTCGGGCGCCGCGCTGCAGTACTCGGCAAGCCAGTCGTTGTACGCCCGGCAGGTGGCGAGGGCCAGCTTTGGGTTTTCGACCAGGCCGATCGCGGCCGACGAAAGGCCACCGCCGAACAGGACCGCGATATCAATGCCCTCGAGGTCCATATCTTTCAGGCGCTCTTTCGGATCCGTCATCCCGGGCCGCCCGGTCCACTGATGGGCTGGCTTCACCACCCTGATCGGCCGGCTCGATTTCCCCCACTTGTCTTCCCAGCGGGGGAAGATCTTCCCCTCGATGGCGAAACGGGGCTGGCGGGCCTCGAAGCTGCCGTCGGTGATGTAGCGGGGTGCCCAGTCCCCCCACTCCTCTCCAACACGCTTCACCCAGTCCACCCCGATCTCCTCCACGTGGCCGTCGGCATCAATGACGGGAAACCCCAGCGTGCTCATGTGGCTCCTCCTTTGATGAACGCCCTGATCAGGGCACTGACCAGCTCGGGCTTTTCGTGAACGACCCAGTGGGATGCGTCGGGGATCCGTTTGACCGTGAGGTCGGGAACGAACTCCTCGAGCCCGTCCAGATTCCCGGTCAGGAGGGCGGTGTCCTTCTCCCCCCAGATGACGAGCGTCTTCGCCGTCACGGTGAGCGAGGGGAGATCCTTGACGATGGCTGACGTCACTGCCGGGCCGCCTCCCTCTGCCGGCAGGCTGACGGGCATGGCCCGATAGTAGTTGAGGGCGCCCGTGAGCGCTCCCGGCTGCGACCAGGCTTCCAGATACGCGTTGCGATCCTCTCCGGTGAAGTAGCCCTGCTTGAGCCC
>JACQRS010000227.1 GCA_016206385.1 Candidatus Rokuibacteriota bacterium
ACGCCGTCAAGGGTGGGGACCAGGTGGCGCGGGTCGAGGAAGTCCAGGCCGTGGACGCCAGCGGCCCACCCGCGGAGCTCCACCCCACCCACCGCGGGCTGGTCGCACAGGATCACCGAGCAGCCCGTCAGCCCCGTCAGATCGGTGGCGTGGCCGACGCGGATTCCAGGGACATTCGTGATCACTGACCAGCGGGGCCGGCTACCATCCGGAGATCAGCCGCGTGAAGAAGGGGTGGGGCGGCGGAGCGAACTCGGGGCGAAAGTAGACCTTCCGCATGTACGTCAGCGCCCCCGCGTAGCTCTCGAAGCGGTCGGCGAGCGCTCTGAAGAGGCGGGCGCGTGGCCGGGCGCTGGCCCGGTCGTGTTCGGCCACGAACCGGTACGCCCGCGCGCCCTCGCGCATGTAGTAGCCGGTGACCGACATCCCTTCGATCCGTTCCCAGAAGAGACCGGTCATGAAGAGCGCGTAGTCGCCGATGTGTCGGCGGAGCTCCCGCTCCTGGATCGGGTTGAAGTGCGGGGATTCCAGCTCCCACACGCGCTGGATCTCGAGGCGCAGCTCGGCCACCGTCTCGAGCCGCGTGCCCGCCGCGCTCAGGGGATAGAGGTTCTCGGTCCGGGCGAAGCGAGCGAGGAGATCGGCCAGGTAGTCGGCGGTTGCCTCGTCACGAATCGCGAGGTCGCCGAAAGTTTGACGGACCGTTCGGTCGAAGAACCCCTTGAGGGACGTGGAGGCGCCCGATCCCTGCATCTGGTCGTTCACGGCTCATGATACAGGATCGCCACCGGGGTGCCAAGGCCATCAAATTCTTTGGTCGCGCGCGGAATGACCGGTAGAATTTTTGTATCGTGGAGGCTCGAGAGGTGCCAACGGCGGAACACGAGCGACCGAGTCGCCAGGGGGCGCATGCACCGGGCCGGCCGTGGCTGCTCATCATTGCGAGCCTGCTCCTGGCCGGGCTGGCCCTGTGGACAGGCGTTCAGTACAGGCGGAGCGCCGAGCGGGAGCAGCGGCTCCGCGCCGAGATCAAGCAGGTCTACCTGGAGGCCGAGACCCTCCGGAGCGCGGTCGCCCAGCTGCGTGAGCGGGCCACGCTCCTCAAGCAGCAGGCCGGCGCCCTCACCGTCGAGCGCGACGGCCTCGCCAGCCGGTTGGAGAAGGTGGAGGCCGAGCTGGCGTCCCTCAAGACCCGCCGCGGCCGCAACGCGGGCCGCCGCTGATCAGGAGGCGCGCGCCCGATCGAGGACGGCCAGAAGCCGCTCGTTCTGTGCCCGCGTCCCCACCGTGACCCTGAGGTGACCCGGAAAGCCCACCGCGGCGCCTGCCCGCACCAGGATTCCCGAGCGAAGGAGCTGCTTGACGAACGCCTCGGCTTCGTCACCTGCGTTGACCAGGAGGAAGTTGGCCTGGGAGGGGGCCACCGAGAAGCCCCGCCCGGTCAGTTCCGCCGTTAGAAAGCGTCGCTCTTCCCGAATGAGCCTGACCGTTCGCTCCCAATGTTCCCTGTCTGCCAGCGCCGCCACAGCACCCGCCTGGGCCAGGCGATTCACGTTGTAGGGAGCGCGGACCCGGTTCAGCCTCTCGATCGCGTGAGGCCTGGCGACCGCGTACCCGACCCGGAGGCCGGCGAGGCCGGAGGCCTTGGAAAAGGTGCGGAGGACGATGAGGGTCGGGTGCTGGGGGAGGAGCGCGATACCATTCACCGCTTCGGGGTCGTCGGCGAAGTCCCGGTACGCCTCATCGAGGATCACCAGGGGTGGGTCAGCGCCGAGGCGGGCGAGCAAGTGTCGGAGCGGCTCCCGGCGGACGATGGTTCCGGCGGGGTTGTGAGGCGAGCAGAGGATGAGCGCCTTGGTGCGGGCCGTTACCCGCCCGGCCATATCGGCGAGGTCGGCTTCATAGTTCGCGAGCGGGCTCCAGATTGGCGTGGCCCCCGTCAGCTTCACCACCGTCCCGTATGGCTCGAAGGACGGGTGCGGGATGACCACCTCGTCCCCCGCCTCGAACGCAGCCCACGCGATGAGGGCGAGGAGCTCGTCGGCGCCGTTGCCGAGGAGGATCGCGTCCGGCGTCACACCGAGGTGGCGGGCCAGGGCCTGGCGGAGGGCGGTGCCGCCGCCGTCTGGGTAGAGGTGGACGCGCCCCGCCTCCCGAATCACGGCCTCGACCGCGCGCGGTGACGGGCCCAGAGGGTTCTCGTTAGCCGAGAGCCGGACGATCTCGGCGACCCCGAGCTCCGCCTGGAGCTGCTCGAGGGGCGCACCCGCCTCGTAGGGCCTCACCGAATCCAGCACAGCCCGCCAGAGCCGTCGCATGGGAGCCCATTGTACCCTGATCGCCGCCGCCCCCCGCCCGGCAGCACGACGGTTACGCACGTCCAACACGGTCCGTGGTCGTAGGAACTCATAATTGAGGGTTACCCTCCGGTTCTGGTCAACTCATAATTCAGGGTTACCGAAGCCCTCGCCTACGAGCCTCCAGGAGAGGAGTTGAGGGAGGGGGGGCTATCTGGGGATCCCCGTGAGGCCGGTGCGGATCGGGGGCGGCGAGCGCCCAGAGCCGTTCGAGCGCCGCGTCGAGCTCACGCCGGAGTTGGAGCGGGTTGAGGCTCT
>JACQRS010000228.1 GCA_016206385.1 Candidatus Rokuibacteriota bacterium
CGCGCCATCAGCTCCCGCTGGCGGCTGGTCACCGCGCCGAAGATCGCCTTCGGCTGCTCTCTGGCTGCCAGCTCGGCGATCACCGACGTCCACACTTCACCCCGGTAAGGCGCGAGCGCCGGACCCTCCAACAGCCAGATCGTCGAGGCGCCCCATTCCGCGAGCTGGCCGAGCCCCTCCGCCTCGGCGCGGTCCGTCAGCCACACCGCCTCGGCCTGACTCCCGGCCTGGGCCGCGAGCCGCGAGGCTTCGCCGAGGACCTCGGCGGTGACCTTTTTCGGACGACCCGCCCGGTCATCCTCCACGAGATACCAGAAGGCGTTTGGCATTGCGCGCTCCTTATTGGGCCTCGCCTCGTGACGGGCCTGCCTGCGGCAGGGCCGCCGTCCCTCGGCTCGAACGTCCTCAGATGGCCTTGGCGTCCTCGCGCAGGGCGCGAACCAGCTCCTTCACCGCCTCGGCGGGCTCGCCGGGGATGACGCGGCCCGGCGGACGAGGCGGGAGCGTCTCCAGCGTCACCACCGTGAGCCCCGATCCGCCGGTGCCCAGGCCGAGATCGGCCGCCTTGAGGTCCTTGATCTCCTTCTTCTTCGCCCCCATGATGCCTTTCAGGGTCGGATAGCGGGGCTCATTCAACCCCTTCTGGGCCGTGAGCACGCAGGGAAGCGGCAGGTCGAAGACCTCGAGCGCCCCCTCCACCTGGCGCCCGATCCTGACGCTCTTCCCGTCGCTCGACACCGCAGCCTCCATGATCCACGAGGCGCACGGCCAACCCAGGAGCTCGGCGACCTGGGCCCCGACCGCGCCCATGTCATCGTCGATGGCCTGACGGCCGACGAGGACAAGGGCGGGTTGCTCCTGCTTGGTCACCGCCGCCAGGGCGCGCGCGGTGGTCAGCGTATCCGCGGCGAGCCACGCCGGATCGTTGAGATGAATGGCCCGGTCGGGCCCCATCGCCAGGCAACTGCGAAGGGCCTCCTTCACCCGGTCGGGCCCCAGCGACATCACCACCACCTCTCCCTCGCCCCGCTTCTCCTTGATGCGCAGGGCCTCCTCGACCGCGAACTCGTCATAAGGAGAAACGATCCACGTGATGCCCGCGGTATCGATCGCCTTGGGATCCGCGCCGACCTTGACCTGGGTGGCGGTGTCCGGCACCTGCTTGATGGGCACGAGAATCTTCATGGCCTGGCTGCGTCGTAGTGGAGTTCCCTCGTGATCCGGAAGCGATCGCCGGGGATGTACACGCGGTCGAAGACGACGGGCCGGCCATCGGTCGCCCGGGAGACCCGCTCTGAGCAAAAGGCCGGGACGCCGGGGCGGCAGTTGAGCTCCCGGGCCTCCCGCCCCTTGAGCTTGACCGCGGAGACCTCCTCCCGGGCCCTGGCGATCTCGATACCGAGCTTGAACGCCAGCACCTGGCGGAGCGGGGTCACCGCCAGGTCGGCCCTCGCCACCTCCGCCCCGATGTCTTCGGGCAAGAACGAGCGCTGGAGGCTCACGGGGCGACCCGCCACCAGCCGCAGGCGCTCGAGGACGAAGACCTGCTCCCCCGTGGCAAGCCTGAGCCCGGCCTGGACGCGCCTGTCGGCCTGGGCGAACTGGCTCCGGAGGAAGCGCGTCTCCACCGGCTCGCCGTGGGACCTCAGGTCTCCGGCGAACGTGCGGAACTGGAGGATGTCGTAGTCGATGGTCCGCGAAGCAACGAACGTCCCCAGGCCGTGGCGGCGCGCGATGAGCCCCTGGCGCTCGAGGAGGTCGAGAGCTTGGCGGAGGGTCATCAGGGTAACCCCAAACTCCTGAGCCAGGGCTCGCTGGCTCGCCAGGCGGGCGCCGGGCATGAGGGCGCCCGACCTGATCCGCCCTCTGAGGGTCTCGGCGATCCGGTGGTAGCGCGGCACTTGCCCGTTCATGGGCGCCCCCGGTGTTCTAGAACTCTGAACCCACCATATGGCCCGCTCTCAGCTCGGGAATCGTGCAAGATCCAGTGGAAATGGGCGTGAGGCGAGCCGCCCAGCTATTCTACCGGGGCTCGGCAAACAGTGTCAACGCTCGGGCGAGCCACCGAGTCTTGACAGTCGTCGCCCCCTGTGACAGAGTCCCGCGAGATGCTCACGGTCCAACATCTCAGCGTGTTCTACGGCGACGTCCAGGCCCTCTGGGAGGTCACCTTCGAGGTGCGTCAAGGGGAGCTGGTGACGCTCGTCGGATCAAATGGCGCGGGCAAGACCACCACCCTCCGGACGATCTCGGGTGTCGTGGCCCCGGCCAGCGGCACGATCACCTTTGACGGCCACGACATCACCCGGCGCCCGCCCCATGAAATCGTCGCCCTGGGCGTCGGCCACATCCCCGAAGGGCGGCGACTCTGGCCCAGGATGACCGTGCTCGAGCACCTCGAGCTGGGCGCCTATGCGGCCACCGCGCGGCCGCAGCTGCGGGAAACTCTCGGGTGGGTCTTTTCCCTCTTCCCGCGGCTCGCCGAGCGGACGCATCAGCTCGCCGGTACATTATCGGGCGGCGAGCAGCAGATGCTGGCCATCGGGCGCGCGTTGATGGGGCGGCCCAAGCTGCTCATGCTGGATGAGCCCTCCCTGGGCCTGGCCCCGCTCCTGGTGGCGGATCTCTTCCGAGCCATCCGGGAGATCAACGGTCAGGGTGTGACCGTACTGTTAGTGGAGCAGAACGTCCACCAAGTGCTGGAGATCGCCCACCGGGCCTACGTGCTGGAGACAGGACGGATCGTGAAGGAAGGGCCGGCGCGCGACCTCCTCACCGACCCCGCGATCAAAGAAGCCTACCTCGGGCTCTGACCGAGCGAGAGGGCCAGCGGGTCCTGTCCCGGCGAGCAGCCCCACCGTCGGGTCCACCCCCCGCCCGGTGTGGGGGACCCCCCGGCCCCGCCGTTGGGGCGCCCCGCTCGCCGTGCCACCCGCTGGGCCTTCTCAGGCCAGGGGCTACTTGTCCTGGGCGAGCTTCTGGGACAGGACGACCAGCGCGTCCAGCTTGGCCCGGGCCACACCCGAGTCGATGGAATGGGCCGCCACGGACACGCCCTCCTTCAGATCCTTCGCCTTACTGCCCACCACCAGCGCCGCCGCCGCGTTCATCAGCACGATATCGCGCTTGGGCCCGGTCTCCCCTTGAAGGATCTGGCGGATGATCTGGGCGTTCTCCTCTCGGTCGCCCCCCTGAAGGTCCCGCATGCTGGCCGGGGGAATCCCGAAGTCCTCGGGCCGCACCGTGTAGCCCCGCAC
>JACQRS010000215.1 GCA_016206385.1 Candidatus Rokuibacteriota bacterium
CGGCACAAGAGCACCTCACGAGCGCGCTCACGATGTACCGCGAGATGGACATGCGGGTCTGGCTGGAGCAGGCGGAGGCCGAGCTAAAGGAGTTGCATGTCTGAGCCGGCCGGCCCGCTGGCGCCCTACCGCGTCCTCGACCTCACCGACCACCGCGGCTCGCTCTGCGGGAAGATTCTCGCCGACCTGGGCGCCGATGTGGTCAAAGTCGAGCCGCCTGAAGGGAGCCCGGCCCGCCGTGTCGGGCCCTTCACCCAGGATCGCGAAGATCCCGAGCGAAGCCTTTACTGGTGGGCCTATGCGGCAAACTGCCGGAGCCTGGTCCTGGACCTGGCAACGCCCGACAGTCGCGCTCGGCTGCTCGAGCTGGCTCGTGCTGCCGATTTCCTCCTCGAGTCCTTCCCCCCCGGCCACCTGGAGCGGCTCGGCCTCGGGTGGGCGACGCTCCACGAGACGCACCCCCGCCTCATCGTGACCTCCATCATGCCCTTCGGCGCCGACGGGCCATACCGCGACTTCGAGGGACCAGACTTGGTGCTCCAGGCCATGGGAGGCATGATGCACCAGCTCGGTGACCCCGACCGGCCCCCGGTCAGGATCGGGGTGCCTCAAGCCTTCCTCCAGGCCGCTGGCCAGGCGGCGGTGGGCACCCTGGTCGCCCACACGTGGCGCGAGCGCACGGGCGTCGGGCAGCGCGTGGAGGTCACCGGCCAGGTCGCCATGATGTGGACCATGATGAGCGAGACCGGCTTCCCGGTGCTCCATGGCTATGACCCATTCAGGGACGGCGTCGCGACCCGCTACGCCGGCCTCCGTCGGCGCGTGATTTTCCCCTGCCGGGATGGCTTTGTGGTCCTGGTCGTTGCCGGCGGCGCTATCGGGGGGCGGATGCTCGAGGCGCTCACGGCCTGGATGGTCGAGGAGGCGATGGCGCCCGAGTTTATGCGTGGGCGCGACTGGAAGAGCTGGGACGCGACGTACCTCCTAGCGAAGGGCGCCCAGGGGCAGGCTGAGATCGACCTGGTGACCGACGCCGTCGGGGCGTTCGTGGCCGCGAAGACGAAGGCCGAGCTTTACGAAGGGGCCCTCACCCGTGGGATCCTTCTGGCTCCGGTGGCTGACACGGCGGATCTCCTCCAGGATCCCCAGCTGGCTGCCCGGCAGTTCTTCATCCCGCTCCTCGAACCGCGGCTCGGTCGTGAAGTGGTCCACCCCGGTCCCTTCGCCCGGCTCTCAGCTACACCGATCCGGCTCTCTCGCCCCGCCCCAGCAATCGGCGAGCACAGCGAAGAGGTGCTGAGAGAGTGGCGCGCCGGCCGGGCGTCGCCTGCCTCCTCCGCTGCCCTGGACTCTGCCGAGGCGATCCTGCCGTTCCAGGGCCTGCGCGTCATCGACTTCGCCTGGCTCGCCGCGACCCCGATCACCGGGCGGCTCCTCGCCGAGTTCGGCGCCGACGTGATCCGGGTGGAGTCAGCGCTCAGAATCGACCCGGGGCGCACGCTCCCGCCCTGGGCGGAAGGGAAGTCGGGACCTGACCGGAGCCAGCTCTTCGCCAACTACAACGCGTGCAAGCGCTCGGTGGCGCTGAACCTGAGCTTCCCCAGGGCGCGGGAGCTCGCCCGGCAGCTCATCGCGCGGGCCGATATCGTGATCGAATCGTTCACCCCGGGCACCATGGCGCGCTGGGGGCTCGACTACGAGAGCGTGAGGGCCGTGAAGCCCGACCTCATCTACCTCTCCTCCTGCCAGCAGGGCCAGACCGGTCCTCACTCCAGGTACGCGGGCTACGGCTCGCTGGCCGCGGCCCTGGCCGGCTTCAACGCGGTGACCGGCTGGCAGGACCGTGACCCGCCGTCAATCTACGGCGCCTACACCGACTTCGTGGCGCCTCACTTCGCCTCCTCAGCGCTCCTGGCCGCGCTCGATCATCGCCGGCGCACAGGACAGGGGCAGCACATTGACCTCTCGCAGCTCGAGGCAAGCCTCCACTTCCTCGCCCCCGAGATCCTCGACTACACGGTCAACGGGCGCGTGGCCCGTCGCCGCGGCAACGCCGACGACCGGATCGCGCCCCACGGCGCCTATCCCTGCGCCGGTGAGGATCGCTGGTGCGCCATCGTCTGCGAGAGCGAGGCCCAGTGGCAGGCGCTCTGCCGGGCCATGGGAAAGCCCGACTGGTGCCGGCGTCCCCAGTTCGCGACCGCCGCATCGAGGAAACGCCACGAGGCCGAGCTGGATCGGCTCATCGGGGAGTGGACCGCCACTCAGGAGGCTTACGCGCTCATGGATCGCCTCCAGCGCGCCGGAGTCCCCGCCGGCGTCGTCCAGTCCTGCGCCGACCTCCATCAGGACTCTCAGCTCAAAGCCCGGGGAGCGTTCGTCTGGCTTGAGCACCCGGAGATGGGCCGCTCTCCCTATGAGGCATGGGCGTTCCGGTGCGCGGCCAGCCCCGGCAGGCTCGGCCGCGCCCCCTGCCTCGGCGAGCACACTGAAGAGGTGCTGACGGAGATCCTGGGCATGACGACGGCCGAGCTCCGGCAGTTGAAGGAGCAGGGGGTCTTCCAGTAGGATTCCCGCCATGAAAGCTGCTGTCCTCCACGGCCCGCGTGATCTCAGAATCGAATCCGCGACCGTTCCTGCGCCGGCTCCTGGCGAGGTCCTGGTGCGGGTCAAGGCCGCGGGGCTCTGCGGGACCGACTACAGGATCTGGTCGGGTGACCGGCCGGTGCGCTACCCGCTCATCATGGGACATGAGTTCATCGGAGAGGTGGCGGCGGTGGGGGCCGGTGTCACGCACCTCATGCCCGGCGATCGCGTCGCGGTGGAACCCAACTACTCGTGTGGCTCGTGCGCCCTGTGCCGGGAGGGGAACCGAAACCTCTGCGCCAAGCGGACCGCGGTCGGAATTGACGTCTCCGGAGGCTTCGCCCAGTTTGCCCGCTTGCCGGCGCGCTGCTGCTGGCTCGCCCCGGCGGGCCTGACCGAGGAGCAGCTTCTCCTCACCGAACCCCTGGCCGTCATGGTCCGCGCTGTCGCGCGCGCGGAGGTCAAGCCGGGAGCGACCGCGGCAGTCGTGGGGGCCGGCACCCTCGGGCTCCTGGGTCTCCAGGTGCTTCGAGCTCGCGGCGCTCGTGTCCTCGTGGTGGGACGAACGGACCGCCGGCTCAGCCTCGCCCGCCAGCTGGGAGCCGAGGCGGTCCATGCGCTCGCGGCTGGTCCGGGGAGCGAGGCGGCCAGGGCCTTCTCAGGCCGGGAGGGCGTGGACGTCGTGGTTGAGACAGCCGGAACCCCGGAAGCAGTCGCTGGGGCGATCGAGCTGGCGCGGCCGGGTGGGCGCGTGGTCCTGACCGGACTTCCCCACGAGCCCTCCCAGGTCCACTTCTTCTGGGTGGTCCGCCACGAGCTGACGCTGGTCGGGTCCATGATCTACCAGGACGAATTCCCGGAGGCGATGCGCCTGCTCCACGACGGCGCGGTCACGGTGGCGCCGCTCGTGACCCACCGGTTTCCGCTGGACGCGATCGGCGACGCGTTCGTGGCCTACCGGCAGCCCGACTCCATCAAGATCGCAGTCATTCCTTAGCTCTGAGGTCACCCGTGTCCTACGCGCAGATCAACGGGATCCGCATCCACTACGAGAGCTACGGCCAGGGTGACCCGATCCTGCTGATCAACGGGCTCTCAGCGCCGGCGGTGAACTTCCTCTTCCAGGTGCGAGACCTCTCGCCCCACTACCGGGTCATCACGTTCGACAACCGGGGCGTGGGGGAGACGGGGGTGGTGGATGGCGCGCTTTACCCGACAGCGCAGATGGCCGACGATGCCGCCGGGCTTCTGGACCATCTGGAAATCAAGCGCGCCCACGTCCTCGGCACGTCCATGGGCGGCACCATCGCCCAGGAGCTGGCGCTCCGGCACCCGAAGCCGGTCAGGAGCCTGGTGCTCGCCTGCACGTGGGCCCGCGGCGACGGGCGATTCCTTCACACGGTCCGCTCCTGGGTCGCGCTCTGCCACAAGCTCAGCGTCGAGGAGCGCTTCAGAGAGGTTCTCTACCCCTGGATCTTCACCCCCGCCTTCCTCGAGCGCCCCGGCCCGGTGGAAGACGCGCTGAAGCGCGCGCTGGCCTACCCGTACCAGACCGCGCCGGAGGGGATCGAGCGCCAGGCTGGAGGTGTCTTGGCCTGGAACGGGACCCGGGTGAGGGACCTCAAGAAGATCAGGGTGCCGACGCTGGTGCTGGTGGGGCGCGAGGACATCCTTACCCCACCGGCCTTTTCCCGCGAGCTGGCCCGCCTCATCCCCAGGGCGAAGCTCAAGATCATGGCTGGCGCCCACGGCTTCTTCATCGAGGAGGCCCCCGTCTTCAACCGGGCGGTGCTGTCGTTTCTGCGCGCGGTCAAATGAGGCTCCGGGGCAAGACCGCCCTGGTCACCGGGTCAACCAAGGGGATCGGCCTCGGCATCTCCCGCGCCGATGCCGCCTCCTACATCACCGGCGCCGTCCTGACCGTGGACGGCGGCTGGCTGGCCTACGGCTACGTGTAGCCCGATCCCGGGTCGAATCGAGGACCGCGATCGCCTCCACTTCCACCATGAAGTCCGGATGGGCCAGCTTCCGGACCTCCACGGTGGTGCTGGCGGGAAGCGCGGCGAAGTATTGCATCCGCACATCCACGTGCTTGAAGAACTCCTCGATGTCGGTCACGTAGGTGGTGATCTTCACCACGTCGTTCAGCGTGGCGCCCGCGGCCTCCAGGCCCATCTTGATGTTCTCGCCCACCTGGCGGATCTGGGCGCGCATGTCGCCCTTACCCACGACGTTGCCGTCGCGATCCCGCGGCACCTGGCCGGAGACGAAGATGGTCCGGCGGCCTTCGGCGACCACCACGTGGGAATACAGCACGTGACCGCTGACGACGCGCTTGGCAAGGCCTTCGGGCTGGATGTTCCGTCGTCCCATGGGTTCCTCCTTTCGCCGAGATTTCGCTTGACACGCAACCGGTGGCTCCCATCATTGATCCGGCTCCCGGCGGGGAGCACGGGTGATGCGGGACCCGGTTAGCCGACGGGGTGACGTGTATGGCTCCAGATCCGGTGCTCGGTCGAGACCCTATCATACAGGCGTTCCTCAGGCTTTCGACGTCCAACGTGTCCGACGCCCTGGACCGTCTCGCGCTCAGGGGTGCGCCGCACGGCATCCTGCCCCTCTGGCCCGGCTGCCAGAAAATCGTCGGCCGGGCAATGACGATGAAGCTGGTGCGGGAGGGCTCGGCCTCCCCGGTGCTCGGGACCCTGGAGACGATCGTGGCGGCGCGGCCGGGCGATGTCCTGGTCGTCGACCACGACGGACGGGCGGATGTCAACAGTTGGGGAGGCATTGCGACGTTCACGGCGGTGCGGCACGGCCTGGCGGGCGTCGTCATCGACGGGGTCACGCGCGACGTGGACGAGATGAAGGCGCTCGGCTTCCCCGCCTACGCCAAGGGCGTCATCCAGCAGTCCATTCGAAACCGCTGCGCCTTTGGCGGCCACAGCGTCGAGGTGCAGCTGGCCGGGGTTCCGGTCAAGCCCGGCGACCTCGTGATGGGGGACGACAACGGGATCGTGATCGTGCCCGAGACACATATCGCTCAGGTGTTGGAGATCGCGCAGCAGTGCCTGGCGACCGAGGAGAAGGTCAAAGAGTGGATCGCCCAGGGCGTCAACCCGGTGGAGGCCCACGAACGCGTGAAGTATGACCTGATGACCGATCCCGGGCATCGCGGAGGCCGCTGACGCCCGTATGGGTACGGGTTAGGACCCCATGTGGGTCCTTCTCGCGCTGCTGGCCGCGCTGTTTCAGGTCCTCCGCAACGCAGTCATGAAGCGGCTCGGCCATTCCCTGGACGAATACATCAACGTCTGGGGCCGCTTCACCTTTCTCCTCCCCTTTGCCCTGGCCATGGCTGTCGCCCGGGGCTTCCCGGCGATCAAGCCCGGGTTCGTCCCGATCTGCCTCCTGTTCGGCCTCTGCCAGACCCTCTCCACGCTCGCCCTCTCCAAGGCGCTCAAGCTCTCCCAGATCTCGCTCGTCACGGCGCTCTGGAAGGTGAGCCTCCTGATCCTGCTCGTGATGGGGTACCTGACCCTCAGGGAGACGCCGACGCTGATGGGTGTAGCGGGGGTGCTCCTCTCGGCGGCCGGCGTCTATCTCCTGAACGTGGGTCAGGCCCGCATCTCCCCCTGGGCGCCGCTCGCGGTGCTCGTGACTGACCGGGGGCTCCGCTACACGCTCCTGGCCGCGCTCTTCTACGCGCCCTCGGTCCTGACCATCAAGCAGGCGATCCTCCTCTCCGACCCCTACACCGGGACCCTCGGCAGCTACGTGGCGGCGAGCCTCTGGGTGACCCCGCTGGTCCTCGTCACCTCGCGCCGGCACTTCGTCCAGGTGCCCCGCTACTGGAAGGGGTTCCTGGGACTCGGCCTCTTCGCCGCGCTCACCACCGTGAGCCAGGGGGTCGCCTACACCCTCACGCTTTCGAGCTACGTGGAGGCCGTGAAGCAGGTGGAGATTCTCTTCGCCATGGGGATCGGGGTCGTGGCGTTCGGGGAGGGACAGCGTGTGCGGGAGATTGCGCCGGGGGCCGTCGTGATGCTGGCCGGGATGGTGCTGCTGGCGTTCGCCGGCTAGAGCTCCGAACGCTTGCCGTAGGTGGCCTTCACCTCGGTCTTGATGCCGCCCCGGACGTTGAAGTCGCCCACCACCTCGACCCAGCGCGGGTGCGCCGCAGCGACCAGGTCGTTCAGGATCCGGTTGGTGACGTCCTCGTGGAACGCGCCCTCGTTCCGGTAGGACCAGATGTAGAGCTTGAGCGACTTGAGCTCCACCAGGTGCTGATCCGGGACGTAGCGGATCCGGATGGTGGCGAAGTCGGGTTGCCCGGTCCGGGGGCAGATGCAGGTGAGCTCGGGGATGGTGACCGCGACCTCGTAGTCCCGGTCCGGATGCGGGTTCGGCACGACTTCCAGCTGCTTCGAAGGCTGGGTCGGCATCGCTGACCCACCCTATCCCACAATCTTCGCGCGGTCAAATCACCGGGCCGGCAGGGCGCTCGAGGTCCCGAGGGCTCGCCGGAGCGGCTCCACGCGGTCGGCCGGCACGCGCTCCAGGATCAGAACCTCCGGCCCCCGCTGCTCCACGGCGAAGGCGTGCCGGCCGTCCCGCCAGCTCCAGCGTGACCCCGGACCCTTCAGAGCCGTGCCGGCCAGGCCCGCGTGCTTCTTCTCGAGAAGCCTGGCGTAGGACCGGGCGAACGCCTGGGCCGGCTCTTCGCCGTCCCACTGGACACGGTAGATGAGCGCCAGGCGACCGTCCGCATCTTCCCAGACCTGGTAGCGGTCTCCGCGCCACCCCGCGGCCAGGCCCCGGCCGGCGTCGCCCAGCGTTCCCTCCAGAACGGCCTCGAGGCTGAGCTCGCCGAGCTCGTCCTCCGTCACCAGGCGCCAGGTCGGGGGGAGGATCGCCCGCAGCTCGGGAAGCGCCACGGGCAACGGGTCCTCCCGGCGGTCGAAGAACTTTTCCGGATGGAGAATCTGGCTCGTGGAGCGGGGCGGGTCCTGGTAGAGCCGGCCGAACTCCGCCCATGGATGACGCAGCCTGAACCGGTGAACGAACGCGACGCCCTGGATGTAGGGGAAGAGCAGGAGATCCTGGAGAAACTTCGGGGCCCGCGCGAAGACCGGCCCTGCCGCCGCGGAGAAGGCGGTGGCGAGCTGCCGGAGGCCGGAGAGGTCCGGGATCTGCGACAGGTCGAGCCCCTGCGGGCGAAGGAGGTATTCGAGGCTGAGGGCCACAGCCTCGCCCTCGATCAGGGCCTGACGGGCGAGGAGCTGATCTCCCTTCCCGGCGATGGGCACCAGGTATTGATCAAGCGCGATCTGGCGATCCTGGAGCGCGTGGGCAAGCTCGTGGAGGAGCGCCGCCTGCTGCTCTTCGGGCGTGAGCCAGTCGGCCAGCGCCATGACCTTCGCGACGGGGTCGTAGTAGGCCGCGGCCTGCTCCTCGAGCAGGCTCACGAGGAAGCTCTGGAGATGGAAGTCGGGCGGGATCAGCCCCCAGGCCACCAGCGCTTTCCGCTCCGCCTCCAGCCGCGCGGCCGGGTACTTCCGGCTGAGCTCCTGCTGGGCGTACCGCCGGATCTCGCTCCGGGTGCGCGTCACGACCGGCGGCGGTGGCCCCGGAGCCGGGAGGCCGCGGAGGCTCGCGAGCTGGCCGAAGAAGGGACCGACGAGCGCCTGGAGCGGTGGCGACGGAGAAGTCTGGGCGGAGGCCTGGACCAGCGGGACCCCGGCCGTCAGCAGCAAGACCAGAAGACCGGCAGCCGTCCGACGAATCACGCGGGCCACCGTGCCAGCCGATAGGCCTGGTCCCAGAAGAGGTACTCGTAGTGGCTCGAGCGGAGGAAGTGGCTCCGCATCCGCGCGCGCTCGTCGCGTGAGGCTTCCCGCCCCAGCTGGTCCACGAGCCGGAGCTGCTCGTTGACCATGCGAGTGAACTGCGGCGCCGCGTAGGCCCGGATCCAGCGGGCGTAGAGGGGCTGCTTCGGGATCCGCCTCAGGAGGCGCTGTCCGACCTCCCGGTAGATCCAGTAGCAGGGCAGGACGGCGGCGACGAGCTCGGCGAGGCTTCCCGCGTGGGCGACCGTGAGCAGGTGGCGGGTGTAGGCGACGGTCACGGGCGCCGGGTTCGTGGCCTCGAGCTGCCTGGCCGTGAGACCCAGTCGCCGCGCAAAGACGGCGTGCATGGCCCGCTCCACGAGGACCGTGTTGTGGGCGTGGAGCGCAAAGAGCTGCATCGTGTCCAGCTCGCGGGCCTTGGCGCCGCCGAGGCAGAGGACGCGCGTGAACTCTTTCAGGTAGAGGTAGTCCTGGCTGATGAAGAAGCGGAACTTCTCCCGCGGGAGCGTCCCTCGGCCGACCTCCACCACGAAGGGATGACGGTAGATGGCGTTCCAGATGGGCGCCGCAGCGCGCCTGAGCTCGGTTCGCGTCGTCTGTCCCGCCATCGCCGACGAGCATAGCACACACCCCTCACCTCACCCTCTCCCCTCACCCTACCTCTCCCCCGGCGGGGGAGAGGAGAAGGTGAGGGGGCATCAGCCTGGGAGAGGAGAACGGTGAGGGGGGCCGGTCAGGGGCGGGTGGTGAGACCGATCCCGACGGCGACGAGGAGGGTGGCCAGCACGAGCGTGGCCGTGAGCGGCTCGCCGGCCAGGGCCGCGGAGAGGAGCACGCCGAAGATGGGAGTGGTGAGATAGAACC
>JACQRS010000037.1 GCA_016206385.1 Candidatus Rokuibacteriota bacterium
CCCGACCGCGATCGAGGCAATCAGGCAGGAGCAGCGGGCGTGGGAGGAGCGAGAGCTGCGGGCCTTCCAGGCCAGGCAACCGGAGCGTCAGGGATCCTTCACCACGCTCTCGGGGCGCGAGCTGAAGCGGCTCTACACCCCGGCGGACATCGAAGCCATCGAGTACGCGAAGGACCTCGGATTCCCCGGAGAGTTCCCGTTTACCCGCGGTCCGTACCCCACGATGTACCGGGCCCGGCCGTGGACCATGCGTCAGATCGCAGGGTTCGGCACCGCCCGGGACACCAACGCGCGCTTCAAGTACCTGATCGCCCAGGGCCAGACCGGGCTCAGCGTTGACTTCGACATGCCCACCCTCATGGGGTATGACTCGGACGACGCCAGGGCCTTGGGCGAGGTGGGACGCGAAGGGGTGGCGGTGGATACGCTCGCTGACATGGAAGAGCTCTTCGCGGGGATCGACCTCGGCTCGATCAGCGTCTCCATGACCATCAACCCCACGGCCTGGATCCTCCTCGCCATGTACGTCGCGCTGGCTGAGAAGTGGGGGGTCCCGCACGACACGCTTTCCGGCACGGTTCAGAACGACATCATCAAGGAATTCTCCGCCCAGAAAGAGTGGATCTATCCGGTCAATCCCTCCATCCGGATCGTGCGCGACTCCATTGTCTACTCGGTCCAGCACCTGCCCCACTACAACCCGGTCAACATCTCCGGCTACCATATCCGCGAGGCCGGGGCCACGGCGGGCCAGGAAGCCGCCTTCACCCTCGCCGCCGGCATCGCGTATGTGGAAGAGGTCAGGAAGGCCGGGTTGGACGTGGACGCCTTCGCGCCGCGCCTTAGCTTCTACTTCATCTCCCATTCGGACTTCTTCGAGGAGATCGCTAAGTTCAGGGCGGCCCGGCGCTGCAGGGCCCGGATCATGAAGGAGCGCTACGGGGCGAAGAAGCCCGAGTCCATGCGCCTGCGCTTTCACTGCCAGACCGCAGGGTCGTCCCTGACCGCAGTCCAACCGCTCAATAACGTGGTGAGGACCGCCTACCAGGCCCTGGCTGCGGTGCTGGGAGGCTGCCAGTCGCTCCACACCAACGGCATGGACGAGGCGCTGGCCATCCCCTCGGAGGCGGCGATGAAGCTTGCCCTCCGCACCCAGCAGATCCTTCTGGAAGAGACGGGGGTCGCGAGCTCCATCGACCCGATGGGCGGCTCCTACCTGGTGGAGGCGCTGACTGACCAGACGGAACGGGAGATCTGGGCCTACCTCGAGCGGATCGACCAGTTCGGCGGCCCGGTCGCAGCGCTCGAGCGGAACTTCTTCCAGCAGGAGATCGCGGATGCCGCCTACGCCTACCAGCGGGCCAAGGAGCGCAGTGAGAAGATCGTGGTCGGCGTGAACAGGTACCGGGAACCGGAGCCCGAGGAGCCACCCATCCCGCTCCACTCCGTGGACCCGCGCACCGAGCAGCTCCAGAAGGAGCGCCTGGCCCGCGTCAAGCGCGAGCGGGACACTGCGCGCGTCGAGAAGCTCCTCAAGGAGCTCCAGGACGTGGCCCGGAGCAACGACAACCTGATGCCAATCACCATCGAGTGCGTCAGGGCCTACGCCAGCGAAGGCGAGATCGTCAACGCGCTCAAAGAGGTGTTCGGGGTCTATCGCGAACCGATTGTGTTCTAAACGCGCAGGACAAATACCTGCCCAGCGGGTGGCGTGGCGAGCGGGGCGCCCCAGCCGCCCGCAGCGGGGTCCCCACACCGGGCGGGGTGCGAGGACGGCTGGGGCTGCTCGCCGCGACAGGACCCGCTGGGCAAGGAGGACGGTCATGTCAGCCAAGGACGATTTGCTCAAGCAAGCCCATGAGGAGCTCAAGGCGTTCAAGGCGGCGATCCAAGGGCTCGACGAGCGCCAGCTCACCGAGGTCTGGCTCGGCACCTGGAGCGTCAAGGATATCGTGGCCCACATCTCGGGCTGGCACCGAGAGATGGGCCCGGCGCTCGAGCGGATGGCGCGCGGTGAGAAGCCCTTCCCCGAAGGGACGAGCTACGAGGACGTGGATGCCTGGAACGCCAAATTCGCCGCCGCCAAAAAAGGCGCGTCCGTGTCAGACGTCCTGCGAGAGGTGGATACCTCGCACGAGTACTTGATGGCCCAGGCGGCCAAGGTCCCCGAGGAGCGGTTCGTCCCCGGCAAGACCGCCTACCAGATGGTGGACCTGACCGGCGCCCACCACTACAAGGAGCACGGCGACCAGATCCGCGCCTGGCGCCAGTCCAAAGGAATCTAGCCCCCTCACCCTGCCTCTCCCCTCAGGGGAGAGGAAAAAGGTGAGGGGCAAGGTGTGACATGAGCGCGCGTAAAGTCAGGGTGCTCGTCGCTAAGCCGGGGCTGGATGGCCATGACCGGGGGGCCATGGTGGTGGCCCGGGCGCTTCGGGACTCGGGCTTCGAGGTCATCTACACCGGCCTCCACCAGACGCCCGAGCAGATCGTGGCGACCGCGATCCAGGAGGACGTGGACGTCGTCGGCCTGAGCATCTTGTCCGGGACCCACATGATCGTCTTCCCCAGGATCCTCGAGCTCCTGCGCGCCGAGGGTGCGGAGCATATCAGCGTCATCGGCGGGGGCACCATGCTGCCGAGAGAGATGCAGGAGCTGAAGGCCATGGGGGTGGCCGAGCTGTGGGGGGTAGACTCCTCCACCCAGGAG
>JACQRS010000216.1 GCA_016206385.1 Candidatus Rokuibacteriota bacterium
CTGCGGTACCAGCCGAGCAGCGTGGAGACGGCGAAGGTGTGCCTCAGGTCGTGCGGGCGCGGCCGGCAGTGAGCCGAGCGACGCTGCAACCCGGCGTGTCGTACGAGGTCGAGGAACGTCCGATGGACATTATTTGTAAATGAGTCGGGTGCCGGCCGTGGAGAGCAGGAAGCCTGGGACTCTGGGTCGGCAAATGTGCCGGTCGCGAAAGCGCTCGTAACGGCGCAGGGCCTCGATGGTGGAGTCGTGAAGGGGAACCTCGCGGGACTTGCCGAACTTGCTGTTGCGGATGATCAGCAGCCCATGCGTCCAGTCGACATCCTGCCGGTCGAGCCGGATCGCCTCGCCGGTCCGCATGCCGGTGACGGTCAGCAGCCCGATGAGAGTCGTGTAGGTTGCCGCCCGCAGCGGGAGGCGCAGGTTCCGGGCCGCCTCCATCAGGGTCTCGATGTCGCGCGGGGAGTACAAGTAGGGCGTGGCTCGCCGAGTGCAGTGGGGTAGCAACTCCGTCGGGGGAACCTCGGTGCGAGCATCGAGGGCCTGCAGGTGCTTGGCGAAGCCCCGCACGACGCCGAGCCTCTGGGCCCATCGCGCGCGCGAGGGCCTGCCCCAGCGCCACGAAGGGGAGCGACGAGAGCGCGAACGTGCACGCCGCGGCGACGAAGAGCGGCATTTGCAGGAGGGGTCAGGCGCTCCGGTCGGACTTCTGGAGCCAGTAGTGGACGATGCGGCCCGTGTCGACCACCTCGATGCCCCGGGCGGCGAGGAGGAACCCGCAGAGCAGCAAGGACCCGGCGGGCAGGAGCCAGGAAAGCGATCTCCGGCCGTGCAGGATGCAGCCGAGCCCGAGCCCGAAGAAGCTCGAGAACAGGATCAGGTTGGTGAAGTAGGAGATCGCCTTGATATCGGCAGGGACCAGCCGGATCGGCACCAGCTCCAGCGCGAGGACCGTGAAGGAGATGACGGAGATCGCGAGGGGCCTTCGCATCGCGGGATTCTACCGGGTGGACCGACTCCGCATCAACTTCTCCCGGGCCGGACGTCCCGCTCTCACGAACGCCCGACTCTCGACCTTGACTCGGGTGAGGGCGCGAAGTATAAGGAGCTTCGCTCCTCTCCCCGCAGGCGGCACGGCCCTGACCCTCTTCCGGAAGACGACAGTGTCGGAGCGAACGGACGACGCACGCAACGCACCGGAGGATCGACCCGCCGGCGCGCGCCTCTCCCTTGGCCGGCGGCGCCTGTTCGGCCTCGTCTCCTGGCTCCTGCCGCTCGCGGTTCTCCTGGGGGCGGAACTGGCGGGCCGATGGCGGGGGTACGGCGGGTACCCTCCGATCTTCCGCCACTACGGGAGCGAGGGGGGCGTGCACTGGTACGGCACGAACGCCCCCGGCGTGAACTCGTTCTTCGTCCAGCATCTCCCCCATGCCGGCGGCATGAGAGGATTCGCCTTCGCCACGCCGAAGCCGCCGGGCACGGTCCGCATCGTGTTCATCGGCGAATCGGCGATGCTGGGGTACCCTCAAGAACCTTCCCTGACCAACAGCGCCTTCCTGGCGTCCATGCTCCAGGACCTCTGGGGCCCGAGCCGTCCCGTGGAGGTGCTGAACTTCGGGGCCCTGGCGATGGCCAGCTTCCCGGTCCTGCAGTTTCTCGACGCGGCGCTCGATCACCAGCCCGATCTGGTGGTGATCCTCTGCGGGAACAACGAGTTCTACGGGGCGTACGGCGTGGCCTCGCTGCACCGGGCCGGCGCATCGCCGGCCGCGATGCGCCTCGTGCGGGCGGCGCGCGGCCTGGCGCTGGTGCAGTGGCTCGAGGGGCGCATGGCGGGCGCCCCGGAGGAGGGCCCGGCCCGGCCGCAGCGCGCCATGGAGGCGATGGCCGCCGTCCGGCAGGTCGGCCCGACCGACCCTCTGAGACGGGCGGCCGGGCGGACGCTCGGCACCCACCTCGGGAAAATGGTGCGGCTCTGCGCCGCCCGGCGTGTTCCGGTGATCGTCTGCACCGTGCCGACGAACGAGCGCGGCATGTTTCCCATCGGTCTCGACCTCCCTCCTCCCCTGCCGGCGGAGCGGATCCGGGAGTTCGGGCGGCACGTGGACCGGGCCGAGGCCTCGCTGGTGCCCGACCCCGCGGGGGCGGCGCGGGAGCTTCAGGCCGCCATCGCCCTCTACGACCAGCACGCCCGGTCCCGTTTTCTGCTGGCCCGGGCATGGAC
>JACQRS010000217.1 GCA_016206385.1 Candidatus Rokuibacteriota bacterium
GCCGATGCTGACGCTCGCCTGGTACAGCTCCGCGCCGCTCCCCGAACTCAGGCAGAAGTTATCGATATCGGCCGTTGGGTCTATGTCAACGCAGGAAACGAGATCGGAGCCGCTGCGGAACGGAGACCCTTCGACTAGGTTGGTTCCCCCACCCGCAATGGAAGCGTTCTGGAACTCTATCCAGACGCCGATGTTCTTGCCGAACTTCCCCTCGGCGGCGAGGCGGACGCGGTACGGCCAGAAGCCGATCGAGTCCCCGGCATCGTCGTCGAAATCGGTGGTGTTGTCGAGGTACTCGCCGCGGAAACGGAACTCGCCGTGGATGACGAACGGCTTCTCGTCCTGCGCCATCACCGGCGGGGCCATCAACATGACCACGCCGAAGGCCAGGAGCGCGACGTACAGGTACTTCTTCATTCGCTTGCCTCCTCTGTTGAAGAGAACCGTGTCACTCAGGAAAGAAGGTGAAGTGCACTGACTGGTCCGTGACCCGGCGCTTTCAGGCATCGGGTCGGGTACTCCCCGTCATGCCGGATGCACGAATTACTTGATCAGATCCCCTGCCTCACCTCCTTCGTGGATGTCGCGGAACGCTGTCAGCCGATTAAGTTCGACGCACACGTACACTATCGCCTGACTGTGTGCTGCAAGCCGTCTGCCAGTTTTGTAATTGAACGAGGTAGTTTTAGAGAACGTGTTGATTCATAAGCATCTTATTGACCGTTTTGAGTCTCGCATAGCCGGCCAGTGGCGACGCTGACTGCATCAAATAATCCAATTACTTGGTCGCTTAATCCAAGAGAACGGATGTGGTGGTCGCGCACCGAGTCTGACTCTGCCGGGATCCTGGCGGCGTTTGACTGGACGATCCAAAACGATTATAAAATCAGGGCTGTCGCGAACCCCTCCACCCGGCGTCGCGACACAGAGGAACGGTGCCTGGCTGCGGAACCTCCGGTGCGGTTCGAGTCCTGACGCTGGTCTGTCTCCTGTCGATCGCCTTCGGCTGCTCCGGTTCGGCCAGGGAGGCGCCTTCGGCATCTCGCGCCCACCCGGCGGCCGGCGGCGGCTTCGTGCCCGATACCAAGCCCGCGCCGACGGCCCGCTGGGAGGACAGCCTCGTGCCGGCCGGGACGACGATCCCGCTCGTTCTTCTCGGACGTCTCGATTCAGCGTCGAGCCGGACGGGCGACATGTTCCAGGCCAGGGTGACGCATGCTGTGCTGGTCGGCGACCTCGTGGCGATCCCCTCGGACAGCGTCGTCCGCGGCCTGATCTCCGCGGTGGTCCCAGCGAAGGAGGGGCAGGAGGAGGGAGGGAGGCTGACCGTCAGTTTCAGGAGCGTGAGCACGCCCACCGGGGCCGGCGCCGAGATCCGGGCCACCCTGTCGGGGATCGGGAAGGGGGGCGCAGGAAAGAACGCGGCCGTTCTCGCGGGGGCTGGCGCCGGGAGGACGGCCGGAAGTGCCATCACAGCAGGCGCCCGGGGCAGGGATGCGATCCTGGAGGAGAACACGGCTGTTTCCATCACTCTCGACCAACCGATCTCCATCAAAGTCAGACGATAGGAAAGGAGACTCATGCCGCGCAAAGACGTGATGTTGGTGATTCTCGCAGCGGTCGTCGCAGCGCTCCTCCCGGGGGGCTGCGGGGGCCAGAAGAGCGGGGAGACGCAGGTCGCCGAGGAGGCCCCGCCGATGTCGCAGGAGCCCGCAGGCATGGATGAGGCGATCCCGGAGCCACCGAAGGCGGAGGCCGCCTCGCCGAAGCCCGCGGAGCGCAGCGCCGAGCGGCCGAGCCGCGCGCGCGACCTCGAGCCGATCCCAGAGGAACGGCCCCGCAGGCTGGCTCCCGAGCCGGCTCCGGCGCCGGCCGCAGTGACCGTGACGATCCCCGCGGGGACGTCCTTCGCGGTCTCCTTCACCGAGCCCCTCACCTCCGCGACGGCCATGGTCGGTGACCGGGTCGTGGCGCGCCTGGGGAGCCCGATGGTCGTCGGTGACCGGGTCGCCTTCCCGGCGGACAGCACGGTGGAGGGGAAGATCGCGGACGTGAAATCGGCCAAGAAGGGGTTCAAGGACACCGGCGGTGCCCTGGCGATCTCCTTCAACCGGATCGTGGCGCCCGGCGGACGATCGGCGACGATCGTCGCCGGCTTCACCAAAGTCGCCGAAGGGAGCGCCGGCAAGAAGGCGGCGATCATCGGCGGCAGCGCGGTGGGCGGAGCCCTGCTGGGGAAGGTCCTCGGCAAGGACGAGAAGGGGGCGGCGATCCTCGGCGGCGCCATCGGCACCGCCGTCGCCGGCGGCACCAAGGGGAAGGAGGCGACCATCGCGCCCGACGAGGTGGTCACCATCGCCCTGGAGCAGGCGGCGCGGACGACCCTCGGACGCTAGGAGCCGCGCGGAAAAAAGACGCCCGGCGCACCGGCCGGATGAACCATCCGGTCCCGCGTGCGCCGGGCTGCTCGGCCGCCCTGGGGCGGCTTCGGGGCGTCAGCCCCCGTGCCGGCTCCGGGCCGGCGTCAACTCCCCATCACTGCTTGAGGTGCACGTCCACCTTGCACGGCACGGCCGACATCGAGCCGCTGCCGTCGTCCATGTTGACGTTCATGTTGAACTGGGCTGTGCCGGTCTTCTGGTTGCCCATCGACTTGAGCGAGTCGAACACGAAGGTCAGCTCGATACCGTTCGGGAGACGCTTTCCGCCCACCAGGTGGCCCGACACGCCCGCGGGCACGAACCCCTTGCCCCTCAGGCCGAAGCTCATGACCGGACCGCAGGCGCCGGTGCAGCTGTACGTCATGGCGAAGGTCAAAGGCGTCCCGACGACGTAGTTGCTGACGTGGTAGTTGCAGTCGTAGGTCATCGAGTTCGAACCGTTTACGGCCGTGCAGCTCGAGTCCCGCATCACGGCCTCGGCGGAAGCCGGGGCCGCAGCGAAGAAGATCGCCAGGACGGCCGCCATCACACCGCAGAAGAGAGCGCGCTTCATCGGTCTGCCACCTCCTGAGACGCGCCCACGACGGGCCGCGTCGCACCCTGAGATGGAGCAAGGGGGATACCATGTCGCGGTTCTGGACGGGCAGGGGCCGGACCGCCGCTAACCCCGTTCCCCGCAGGCCTTTCCTGCCTTCTCCCGCCGGCCCCGGCTGACGCGGTTCTGGACAGATCACGGAACGGTCGGACAAAAGCCGACGAGAGGAGGATCCTTTTTTGTCCGGAAACGCCCCGGCGGGCGCGGCCTTCAGGGCTTCAGGAGGCTCTGGAAGTCGGCCTGGTCGCGGATCGGCGCGAAATCAGGCTCCTGGGCCAGCTGGTCGATCGGCAGGTAGCCGCGCTCGCGGGCCCGCGCCAGGCTGCGGACAGCCTCCTCCGGCCAGGAGGAGAGCGCCAGGGCCCGGGCCAGGCGGTAGTGGGCCGCGCCCAGCGGGCACGGCTCGAGGCGCTCCGCCGCCAGCCGCAGGGCCCGCGCCGTGGCGGATCCTCCCGGCACGCGCCGGCTCCCGTCTTTCGATCTGAGGCGCGCCAGCGCCAGGATCGCCTCCGC
>JACQRS010000219.1 GCA_016206385.1 Candidatus Rokuibacteriota bacterium
CCCATGGGCTACCCGCATCTTCACTTGACCACGTTTGCCGGACCCAGCGACCGATACGAAGTCAGGAACTCTGCTGTCGTCGCCTCGATGTCGCGGATCGTTGATCCCGTCACCATCTACGTCAAAGGGCTTGGTGACGTCGGCGAGATCGAACGTCTCTCTGCGGATCAGAAAACCGTCCCGATTCCCTACGTCGCGGAAGACGGTTCGGTTCATCCAGCCGGCACTCGTTTGGTCTGGCCGGTTGCCTGTAAGCGCCGGTAACCGGGCTGCAAGCAGCATGAATTTGTGCCACCCGCTCCAACGGCCTTAAGGAGGACACGATGGCCAAGCTCGAAGTCTTCGATCCCACCAGCGACCCCAGGGAGCAGCCGATCACCTACGTGGCCCGACCCGAGTCGCTCAAGGGCAGGCGGATCGGGCTGGTGGAGAACACCAAGTTCAACTCGGACAAGCTGCTCCTCAAGATCGGCAAGATCCTCCAGGAGGAGTACGGCGCCGGCGAGGCCCGGATCTGGCGGAAGCACAACTCGAGCGTCCCGGCCCACCAGGAGATCCTCGACGAGCTGTCGGCCTCCTGCGACGTGATGATCGCCGGGATCGGCGACTGAGGGTCCTGCTCGTCGGGCAGTGTGCTCGACGGAATCCTCTTCGAGAAGCGGGGCGTGCCCTCGGCTGCCATCGTCACCGACGTCTTCGAGGCTACCGGCCGGGCCATGACTGAGGCCTGGGGGGTGCCGCGCTACAGGTTCCTCCAGATGCCCCACCCGATCGCCAACCTGGCCGAAGCCGAGCTGGACCAGCGGGCGCGGGAGATGGCGCCGGAGGTGGTAAAGCTCCTGCTCCAGGGCCAGGAGTAGGGGGTGTCGCCCGCGGCAAGCCTCGACTGGGCAGCCCTGGGCGACGAGACGGTCCAGGTCCTCCAAGACTACCTCAGGATCGACACCACCAACCCGCCGGGAAACGAGACTGTCGGCGCCCGCTTTCTGGCCGACCTTCTCTCGCGCGACGGCATCCAGAGCCGCCTGATCGAGTCCGCCCCCGGGCGCGGAAACCTGATCGCCCGGCTTCCGGGCGACGGCACCGAGCGCCCGCTCCTGCTCCACCACCACATCGACGTGGTCTACGCGGACCGGCGCTACTGGAGCGTTGATCCCTTCGGCGGCGAGATCCGCGACGGCTTTCTCTACGGCCGCGGCGCGCTCGACATGAAGTCGGTCGGGATCCTCCAGCTCATGGCGGTGCGCGCGCTGAAGCGGGCGGAGGTGCCCCTCAAGCGGGATCTGGTGCTCCTGGCCACCGCCGACGAGGAGGCGGGGAGCGTCTACGGGGCCCGATTCCTCTCCGAGCAGCACCCGGAGGTGATCGACGGCGCCGAGTACTCCCTCGGCGAGTTCGGGGCGATCTACACCCGGCCGGGCTGGCGCGGCTACGCGGGCGACATCAGCATCTCGGAGAAGACCGGCTTTCCGATCCGGCTCACCGCCCGGGGCACGCCCGGCCACGGCTCGATGCCATGGCCCGACACCGCTGTGAACCGGCTCATCCGGGCCCTCGGCCGGCTCCTTCAGGCCGAGCGGCCGCTTCGCGTGATCCCGGAGGTCCACGCGTATTTCTCGCGCCTCGCCACCCTTCTCCCTGAGGGAGAGCGGACCGGATGGGACGACCTGGAGGCCTCGCTCGGCGATCCTCAGTTCAGGCAGAAGTTTCTGGCTGACCCGCACCATGCCGCACTTGTCCGCACCACCTTCGCTGTCACCGTGCTCAGGGGGAGCGACAAGCGCAACGTGATCCCTCCTGAGGCCGCTGCCGAGATCGACTGCCGGCTCCTGGCAGGCGATGACCCGGACGAGGTTCTCGACTGGGTTCGGCGGGTGGTGGCCGATGCGCAGGTGACGGTGGAGGCGATCCAGCCAGCCAAGGTTCCCACTCTCTCTCCCCCCGACACGCCGCTTTACAAGATGCTGGCCGAGACCATCCACCGCCGGGAGCCGCGGGCGGTCGTGCTCCCGCTCGTGGTGACGGGCTTCACCGACAACTGGGTCTTCCGCCGCCACGGCGTCCAGGCCTACGGCTTCGCCCCCTTCGTCTTCGGCGAGGCCGAGCTCTACCGCGTCCACGGCAACGACGAGCGCATCTCGCTGGAGAACCTGCGCGCGGGCGTGCGGTCCTACACCGAGATGCTCCTGGCCGTGGCGGGTGTCTAGGCGCCCACCCTCGATGACGCGCGCCGCGCTCTCCATCCGCCGCGGCAGCCGTCGCGATGTGCGGACGCTCTTACGGCTGATTCGCGGGCTCGCCGAGTACGAGCGGCGAAGATCTCTTTGTCCTGCCCGAGGAACGGGGTCGTGGGGCGGGCAGGGTCCTGCTCAGGGCGCTGGCGCGCATCGCGGTGCGGCGGGGGTGTGGCCGGATGGAGCGGATGGTGCTCGACTGGAACAGGCCGGCGATCCGCTTCTACCGGCGGCTCGGGGCGAGCCTCAAGCGGGAGTGGATCCTCACGCGCCTGACGGGGGCCCCGCTGCGCCGCCTGGCCGGAGCGTTGGCGTCCAGGCGGTAAGGCGTCAGCCCAGGGGCGGGAGCTTGTCGGCCCAGGGCGCCGCGGCCTCGAACGCGGCCGCCGCCCTGAGCACCGAGGCTTCCCCACGCCAGCGCCCGACGATCTGGAGCCCGACCGGTAGGCCGTCGGCGGTCCACCCGGCCGGAACCGAGATCGCGGGCAGGCCCACCATGGTGAAGGCATAGGTCGGGAGCACCCACTCGATGTAGTTGGCCATGGGCCTGCCGTCGATCTCCTTGGGGTAGGGCATCTCGACGGGGAAGGGCGGGACCGCGACCGTCGGGGTCAGGATCAGGTCGTAGCGCGCGAAGAACTTCCTCACCCGCGCCCACAGCTCGGTTCTCAGCGTCTCGGCTCGCGCCGCGTCCTCGGCAGAGAGCTTGAGCCCCTGCTCGATGTTCCAGACCAGGTTGGGGTTCATGACCTCGCGCCAGCGCGGCAGCTTGTCAGTGTGAAGGGCGGCCATCCTGAGACC
>JACQRS010000224.1 GCA_016206385.1 Candidatus Rokuibacteriota bacterium
CTTGTGCCAGTGAAATACCGCCCGCTCGATCCCGTTCTGCTTGAGCAGCCCGAGCGCCTCGGCCGCAGCGTCGTGGGGGGCGTGGAGAACCACGGGGAGGTCGTAGCGGTGCGCCAGCTCAAGCAGCCGACCGAGCCGCTCACGAGCCCGCGCCATGACCTCAGCCACATTCCCGAGCTTCTCAAGACTGTACCAGGGAAGCCCCACCTCCCCGAGCGCCACGATCCGGTAGTGGTGAGCGGCGACCTGAGCCTCCACCTGCTCCAGGGCTTCGCCATCGAGCTCCCGCCACTCCGGATGATAGCCGAGGCAGGCCCAGACAGCCTTCGGGTGCTGGGCAGAAGCCCGGAGCACTCGCTCGTTGGTTGGCGGATCGCACCCCACCGCGATTACGCCCCACACGTCGTGGGTGATCGCGCGGCTTACCGTCTCCCGCAGGTCCTCAAAAACCGGATCGTGGAGGTGACAGTGGCTGTCGATGATCATGAGGTTGGCCTCACTCTCCCGCGACCACCATGCGGCCCACCCGCACGGTGGGGGCCGAGGTTCTCTGTCTCAGCACGAGGTCGTTTCCCACCCCGTCGATCGCCTGAAACATGTCCAGCAGGTTCCCCGCCACGGTCACCTCTTCCACGGGGTAGACGAGCTGACCGTCCTTGATCCAGAGGCCCACAGCGCCCCGGGAGTAGTCGCCGGTGACCATGTTGACCCCGAAGCCGATCAGCTCGGTGACGTAGAGCCCGCTCTTGACTGACGCGATCAGTGCCTCGGGGGTGGCGGTCCCCGGGGCGAGGTAGAGGTTGGTGGTGGCCACGCTCACTCCGCTCCCATCCCGGGTCGCGTGGTGAGTGGAGGAAAGCCCGAGCTTCCTCCCGCTGTAGGTATCCAGAAGGTACGACTCGAGGATGCCCTCCTTGACCAGGACGGTTCGCCGGATCGGCAGGCCTTCGCCGTCGAACGGGCGAGACCCCAGGGCGGCCGGCAGCGTTCCGTCGTCAACGATGGTCACCGCCGAGGAGGCGATCCGCTTCCCCAGCCGGCTCAGCAGAAACGAGGCGCCGCGGTAGAGGGCCGGTCCTGAGGCGGCGGCCGCGAGCGTCCGGACCAGGCTCGAGGAGGTTTCGGGATCGAAGATCACCGGCACTTCAACGGTCTTGACCTTGCGCGCGCCGAGGCGGCGGAGGACCCGGCCGGCCGCGATCCGCCCCACCTCCTCCGGCGGGTCCAGGCGCTCGCGCTTTCGCGACTGCGTGTACCAGGCCTCCCGCTGCATCTCGCCGTTGGCAGCCGCCACGGGAGAGACCGTGAGGCTGAAGCTGGAGGTCCGGTACATGCCGGAGAAACCGTGGGAGGTGGCGTAGGCGTAGCTGGCCTGGCGATCGAAGAACTCGGCCCCCTCCGAGTTGGTGATGCGCGGATCGGCCCCCAGCGCCGCGGCCTCCCCCCGCGTGGCCAGCGCGAGCCGCTCCTCGAGCGTAAGGCTGTGACCATCCGGATCGTAGAGGTCAAAGTCCGGGACGGCGGGAGCCAGCTCACTGTCATCCGGCAGCCCCGCAACCGGGTCAGCTGCGGTGAGGCGCGCCAGCCGGGTGGCCTCGTCGATGAGCCGCTCCACCGAATCCCGCGAGAGGTCGGAGGTGGAGGCCGAAGCCGCGGCCTTGCCGACGAAGACCCTGAGCGAGAGCCGCTGTTTCCGGGCGTGGGTCACGGTCTCCGGCTGGCCGAGTCGAACCTGGACCGAAGAGTGCTGTTCCTCAACCAAGAAGGCGTCGGCTTCAGTGGCGCCGCGCGCCCTGGCCCGCCTGAGCAGCTCCTCGAGCAGCCCGGTCATACGTCGGTCCCGCCCACCGTGATCCCGTCCACCCGGATCGTGGGAAGGCCCACCCCGACAGGGACCGACTGCCCGTCCTTCCCGCAGGTGCCCACACCCTCATCCAGCTTGAGGTCGCGGCCGACCCGGGACACGCGGGTCAGCACGTCGGGGCCGTTCCCGACCAGCGTGGCACCCTTCACCGGCGCGGTGATCCGGCCGTTCTCGATCAGGTACGCCTCGCTGGCTGAGAACACGAACTTCCCGTTCGTGATATCCACCTGGCCACCGCCGAAGTGCATCGCGTAGAGCCCGTACGGCACCGAGCGGATGATCTCCTCGGGGTCGTCCTCGCCGGCGAGCATGAAGGTGTTGGTCATCCGCGGCATGGGCGGATATGCGAACGACTCCCGCCGACCGTTGCCCGTCGGGGCCATTCCCATGAGCCGGGCGTTCAACCGGTCCTGCATGTAGCCCACGAGCACACCGTTTTCGATCAGCACGTTGCGCCGCGTCGGCGTGCCCTCGTCGTCAACGTTGAGGGAGCCGCGCCGGTTGGGGAGGGTGCCGTCGTCCACCACGGTCACCAGCTCCGAGGCCACCCTCTGGCCAATCCGGCCGGAGAAGGCCGACACCTTCTTTCGGTTGAAGTCACCCTCCAGCCCGTGCCCGACAGCCTCGTGGAGCAGGACGCCAGGCCATCCTGGTCCCAGCACCACCGTGAGCATCCCGGCGGGGGCCTCCACCGCCGTGAGCTTCAGCAGCGCCTGCCGCACGGCCTCACGGCAGTAGCGTCGCCACCGCTCCTCCTCCAGGAAGAAGTCGAGCGCGACCCGCCCGCCGCCGCCGAAGTTGCCGATCTCGCGCCTGCCACTCTCCTCGGCGATCACCGTGATGCTGAGGCGGGTGAGCGGGCGCACGTCTCCCACGGTCCAGCCCGAAGCCTGCGCGATCAGCGTGATCTGCTCCTCGCTCCAGAGGCTCGCAATGACCTGC
>JACQRS010000225.1 GCA_016206385.1 Candidatus Rokuibacteriota bacterium
TCCTCATGCTGGACGAGCCGTCGCTCGGGCTGGCGCCGCAGGTGGTGGAGGAGGTGTTCGGAACTCTCGTGCGCATCAACGACGAGGGCATCGCCGTGCTGCTGGTGGAGCAGAACGTCGATTTCGCCCTCACCGTCGACGACCGAGCCTACGTCATGGAGAACGGCCGGATCACCCGCGAGGGCTCCAGCGAGGCCCTGGGGGCGAGCGACGACATTCGAGCAGCCTACCTCGGACTGTGAGGACCATGGTGAAACTGGACGGGCGGGTGGCGGTGGTGACCGGCGGGCAGCGGGGGCTCGGCAAGGCGATCGTCGAGGAGTTCGCCCGCGAGGGGGCGGTGTGCGTCGTCAACTATCCCGGCGCCGGCGAAGCGCCGGACGCCGAGGCTCTCGTCGCCTCCCTCGTCGCCGGCGGCGGTCGGGCGACGGCAATCCGGGCCGACATTGCGGACTGGGACGCGGCCCACGGCATGGTCGGACGGATCATCGACGCCTACGGCCGCCTCGACATCCTCGTCAACAACGCCGGCATCAACACCTTGAGGACGTGGGAGGATCTCGACCGCGCCAGCTGGGACCGCACGCTCGCCGTCAATCTCACCGGCGTCTTCAACTGCTGCAAGGCGGCGCTGGAGCCGATGAAGCGGCAACATCGCGGCAACATCATCAACATGTCATCCATTGCCGCCTTCATCGGCCGGGGTAACGCCGACTACATCGCGAGCAAGAACGCGTTGCTGGGCCTCACCCGGAGTCTGGCCCGACAGTACGGGCGCGTCGGGATCCGGGCCAACGCCATCGCACCCGGGTTCCACAACACCGAGATGGTGCGGGAGGCGCTGCGGGCCAAGGAGAGTGCGGACGAGTTCATCAAGCAGGTGCCGCTGGGATTCCTGCCCGAACCGGACAGCATCGGCAAGGCGGCGCTGTTCCTCGCCTCCGACGACTCCTATTACATCACCGGCCACATGCTCGTCGTCGACGGCGGCCTGACGTTGCGCTGAGGGCCCGTGAGCGCGTTCCTTCAGATCCTGGTCGGCGCCGTGCTGCAGGGGGCGCTCTACACGCTGGGGGCCTTCGGGCTGTCGCTCTCCTTCGGCGTGCTCAAGATCCTCAACCTCAGCCATGGCGACTTCCTCATGCTCGGCGGCTTCGCCGGGTATTTCGCGTTTTTGTACGGCGGCCTCAACCCGTTCGCCGCCGCGGTGCTGGTGGCGGTGCTGGTGTTCGGGGCGGGAGTCGGATATTACCGCGCCCTGCTCGCCCGCTTGCCGAGCGGAAGCTTCCGGCGCCTGCTCGTTTCCTCGGTCATGGTGACGCTGGGCACCGCCCTCGCCATCGAGGACCTCACCTCGTTCCTCTGGGGTGGTGGCTCCACCGGGATCCCGTACCGGATGACCAGCCTGGTCTGGGGCCAGACGGTCTTCCCCCTTCTCCGGCTGGTGCTGCTCTTCGCCACGCTGGCCCTCACCCTCATGCTCCACGTCTTCCTGACGCGGACGTTCCTCGGGCGGGCCATCGTGGCATCGACGATCAACCGCGAAGGGGCGCTCGTCGTCGGGATCGACGTGCGCACCGTGGCGGTGGTGACGTTCGGCCTCGGCGTCGCCCTGGCCGCCAGCGCCGGCGTATTCTACGCTACCCTCTACACGATCGAGCCGTTCATGGGCCTGGCGCTGACGCTCAAGTACCTCGCGGTCATCGTGGTGGGAGGGATCGGCAACTTGCCCGGCGCTTTCCTCGGCGGCTTCGTCATCGCCGCCTCCGAGGCCTTCACCGCGCACTACGCGGGGCCGCACTGGTCGCCGATGGTCGCGTTCATCATCCTCGTCCTGGCGCTCCTGCTGCGACCGCAGGGGCTGCTGGGCCGGGAGTGACGGGCATGCGGCGGGCCGCCCTGGTGGTGGCAGTCCCGATCGTGCTGGCCGCCGTCACCCCGTGGCTCGGCAGTCGCTACCACGTCTCCTTCCTGTTCTTCCTCTGCATGGCGGTGGTGCTGACGGCGACCTACGACATCGGTGCCGGCTACATGGGCTACATCAATCTCGGCCACGGTGCCTTCTTCGGGCTCGGCGCCTACGTCTATGGGCTGACCGTCACCCACGGCGGCCCGACGGCGGCGGCCCTCCTGCTCGGGGCGGCCGCCGCCGCGCTCTTCGCTGCGCTGGTGGGCATTCCGCTCTTCCATCTCCGGGGCGCCTACTTCGCGATCAGCACCTTCGGCATCCTCAAGATCATGGAGATCCTGGCCGCCAATCTCCGCGGCATCACCGGCGGCACCACCGGCCTGAGCATCGCGCCGACCCGCAGCACGTTCCCGACCTTCTATCTCATGCTCGTCCTCGCCGTCGCCGCCGTGGGCCTCAACGCGTGGATCGCCCGCTCCCGGCTGGGGCTGGGGCTCCTCGGCATCCGCGAGGACGAGGAGGTCGCCGAGGTTTCGGGCATCGACACCAGCCGCCTCAAGCGGGTCGCGTTCGTGCTGAGCGCCCTGCTGCCCGGCCTCGCCGGCGGGGTTTACATGTGGCAGATGACCTACGTCGACCCGGCATCGGCCTTCGGGACCTCCGTCAGCTTCGCGCCCATCATCATGGCCGCCCTCGGCGGCAGCGGCACCGTCGCCGGCCCCGTCGTCGGGGCCGTGTCACTGACGCTCGTGGAGGAGCTGCTGTGGTCACGCCTGGGCTACCTGCAGCTCGCCATGTACGGAGCGGTTCTCGTCTTCGTCGGCATCTTCATGCCCGGGGGGCTGATGCGGAGCCGCGCGTTCGGTCGCGCGTACGCCGCCCTGGGCCTGCCCGAGCACTACGGCTACCGGGTGGGGACACGGACAGTCCGGTCCCGGCGGTCACACCCGAGCCCGACTGCGTCAAACTCGTGCCCGGTCCACGCGGCCGACAGCGAGCCGGTGGGCGGAGAAGGAAGAGGAGCGGGATCATGATCAGAGCCTGTGTCGTCGTCCTCGCGATGGTCCTCACCCTGCTGTCGGCGCCGCCCGCGCGCGCCCAGGATGCGATCCGCATCGGGATCACCGCCCCGATCACGGGCGGGCTCGCCAACATCTATTCCATCCAGGGCAAGTTGTGGGAGGCCTGGGAGCAGGCGCAGAACGAGGCCGGTGGGATCTACGTGAAGTCGCTCAACAAGAAGCTGCCCATCAAGATCGTCTACTACGACGACAAGAGCGACCCTAAGGTGTCGGTGAAGTTCTACGAGAAGCTGATCAACGACGACAAGGTCCACTTCCTGATCGGCCCGCCCGGAAGCCCCATCGCCTTCGGCGCCACCACCGTCGCCGAGCGCTACAAGTTCCCGATGATCCTCGGCGCCTCCAACGATCCGCAGATCTACAAGCGCGGCTTCAAGTACATCCAGGGCGTGATGGACGTCGGATCCGAGTGGTCGCGGCTGCTCTTCGACATGCTGGCCAAGCAGAAGCGCGCGAAGACGGCGGCATTCCTCACCGAGGACGTGCTCTACGCCCGTGGCGTGGCCCTCGGCGCCCGCGAATTCGCGAAGACGGCGGGGATGAAGATCGTCTTCGATCAGACCGCCCCCTCCGACGCCGAGGACTTCACCCCGATCATCACCCAGATGAAGGCGGCCGCCCCGGACCTCGTCTACGTGGCGACCTTCCCGCCCTTCTACATCAAGTTCGCCAAGCAGGCGGCCGAGCTGGGGCTCCGGCCGCCGGCCCTCCACTGCTCCACGTGTTCGGCGGCGTCGGTGCGCAACGCGCTCGGGCCGCTGGCCGAGCAGGTCACCGGCGAGGTGTTCTGGGTGCCCGGCATGAAGCTGGGCGACTACAAGATGCTGGAGGCCACGCTCCAGAAGAGCGGCCTCGACCCAGTCCAGTGGACCTTCGCCCTCATTTCCCTCCCCGCCTTCGAGGTGCTGCGGGCAGGGATCGAGAAGGCGGGGACGCTCGACCGTGAAGCGGTGTTCCAGGCGGTCAAGAGCATGGAGATCACGACGGTCATGGGCCCCTACCGCGCGAAGGGCGACGGGGTCGGGACGATCACGCCCTTCCCGATCCAGGTCCAGAACGGCAAGGTCGTCGTGCTCTGGCCGCCGGAGGCGAAGACGGCCGACTACGTCTATCCCCGGCAGCGCTAGACCGGCGTGCGCGCGTGCTCATCCAGGGAAAGGTCGGTCTGATCACGGGAGCGGCGAGCGGGATGGGGAGAGCCGCCTCGCTGATGTTCGCGCGCGAAGGCGCCCGCCTCGCCTGCGCGGACCTCAACCTCGCCGGCGTCGAGCGCGTCGCCAGCGACATCGCCGGCGCCGGCGGCGAGGCGATCCCCTGTCCGCTCGACATCGCGAGCCGGACGAGCGCCCGGGCCGCCGTCGAGCGCACGGTCCGGCGGTTCGGCCGTCTCGATTTCCTCGTCAACTACGCGGGCGTGTGGGACGGGCGGAACATCGCCGACATCGAGGACGAACACTGGGATCGCGTCCTCGACGTCAATCTCAAGGGAGCCTTCCTCATCTGCCAGGCAGCAACACCGGTCATGATCGAGCAGCGGTACGGCCGGATCGTCCTCATCGGCTCTATCGCCGCGCGGGTCGGCGGGGAAATGGGCGGGCCCCACTACGCGGCGTCCAAGGGGGGCGTGATCTCGCTGGGCCGGGCGCTCGCCCGCCGCCTCGGCAAGTACAACATCACCGTGAACACCATCAACCCCGGCCCGGTGGAGAGCGAGATGACGGCCGGCTGGAGCGCGGAGGCGAAGATGGCCATGGCCCGCATGACGCCACTCGGCCGCATCGGGGTGCCGGACGACATCGTGAGCGCCACCCTCTTCCTCGTGTCGGACCTCTCCGGGTGGCTCACGGGCGAGACGCTCGAAGTCAACGGCGGCATATACTTCGGCTGATCCACGGGAGGATCCACATGCCTCGACGGCCCGCCAACGGGATCCAGCTCTACTACGAAGAGCACGGCAGCGGCGACCCCATCGTCTGCATCGGCGGTCTGGCCGGCGACAGCCGGGCCTGGAAGGAGACCGTCGACCGCTTCGCCGCCCACCACCGCGTGATCCTCTTCGACAATCGCGGCACTGGCCGGAGCGACCAGCCCGACGGCCCCTACTCGACCGAGCTCTTCGCCGACGACGCCGCGGCCCTCATGCGGGGGCTAGGCGTGGGGCGCGCCCACATCATCGGGCGGTCGCTCGGCGGGGCCATCGCCCAGCACCTGTACCTTCGCCATCCGGATCTCGTCCGCAGCCTGGTCCTCGCCTCGTCGTTCGCGCGCGTCCAGCCCTACGGCGACCGCGTCTTCGCCACCTGGCGGGAGATCGTGAAGACGGCGGGCAAGCCCCTCTTGGCCAAGGTCCAGTCGCTCTTCTTCTTCGCGCCGTCGTTCGTGGAGCGCCAGCCGGTCGTGGTCGACGCCGCCGAACGGATATTCGTGGAGAACACCCAGCGCGCGGAGGCGTACCTGGCGTCGAGCCTAGCGCTCTCCAATCACGACACGCGGGCCCGGCTCGGCGAGATCCGTGCCCCCACCCTCGTCATCGTGGGCAGCGAGGATCTGCTGACGGCGGTGGGGTGCTCCGAGGAGCTGGCGGCGAAGATCCCCGGCGCCCGGCTCACGGTCGTCGACGACGCCTCCCATTTCCTCTTCCTGGAGCGGCCCCGGGAGACTCTCGACGGCATCATGTCGTTCATCGCCGCCTGCTGAGGGCGAAGGAGGGAGTATGATCACGTACCCGCGCTACAAGGTCGCGGTAGCCCACGTCGCCCCGGTGTTCCTCGACCTTCCGGCCACCGTGGACAAGACCTGCAGCCTCATCGAGGAGGCGGCGCGGCACGACGCCCAGCTCGTCGCCTTCCCCGAAGCCTACCTTCCTGCCTTCCCGCTGTGGTCAGCCCTTCAGGCGCCCCTCTACAGCCACGACTTTTTCGTCCGCCTGGCCGCCTCCGCCGTCACCTGCCCCGGCCCCGAGCTGGCCCGTATCGGCGCCGCCGCCCGGCGGACCGGGATATTCGTCTCGCTCGGGTTCAACGAGCTGAGCCGCGTCAGCGTCGGCTGCCTCTGGAACTCGAACGTCGTCATCGGCGACGACGGTTCCGTGCTCAACCACCACCGCAAGCTCGTTCCGACGTTCTGGGAGAAGCTCACCTGGGCCAACGGTGACGGCGCAGGACTGCGCGTCGTCGAGACGCGCCTGGGCCGCATCGGCGTCCTCATTTGCGGCGAGAACACCAACCCGCTCGCCCGCTACACCCTAATGGCGCAAGGGGAGCAGGTCCACGTCTCCACCTACCCCCCGGTCTGGCCGACGCGCGATCCGAAGCACGGGGGCAACTACGATCTCGCCTCCGCCATCCGCATACGGGCCGGTGCCCACGCCTTCGAGGCCAAAGCCTTCACCGTGGTGGCCTCCGCGTTCCTGGACGCGGGGACGCTGGAACACCTCGCCCGCGCCATCCCGGACGCGGGCCGGATCCTCGAGGCAAGCCCGCGGAGTGTGTCGATGGTGCTGGGTCCCACCGGGGACCCCGTGAGCGAGATCGCGAGCAACGTCGAGGGGCTGCTCTACGCCGACATCGACCTCAGCGCGTGCGTCGAACCCAAGCAGTTTCACGACGTCGTCGGCTCCTACAACCGCTTCGACGTCTTTCACCTCACCGTGGACCGCTCCGCCAACCGGCCGATCACCTTCGCGGGTGGCGCGGTCGCGGCGGCGGCGGAGCCCGCCGCACGGGAGGGCGAGGCCACCGCGCCCGCCGCGATGGAGATCGGCGAACCGCTGTGAGTGGGCCCGGACGCGCGCCCGCGACCAGCTCCGAGATCCCCGAGCTGCAGCTCGTCGATCGCCTCCGCCTCCTCGCCGGGAGCGTGGAATGAGCCTCGCTGCGCTCGCGGCCGAGACGGGACTGACCAAGGGTTTTCTGTTCTAGGTCGAGCGTGGGGCCAAGGCCCCCTCGATCGCCACCCGCCTCAAGGTTGCCCCGTGCCCGACGATGAAGCCATCGCCCTTCCGGTGGAAGCGTGAGCGGATGGAGCCCTTCGTGGTGCGAACGACGCGGGACATCGGGCGCAGGATAGCTGTGCTATCTTCTCCGCGCAATGACGACCGGCATCGTCGCCTACGGCGCGTATCTGCCCTACGGGCGGCTCGACCGGAAGGCGATCGGCGA
>JACQRS010000226.1 GCA_016206385.1 Candidatus Rokuibacteriota bacterium
CACTACGCCTACTTCCATCGGCCCGGTTCGCCCGCTCCGCCGTTGTATTACGCAGTGAACGCGGTTCTCGGCGGCGTTCCCGACCGCATCGGCTCCACCCGGTTCAACCACTTCGAGACGTACGTGTTTCGGCAGCGGCCGTTCGCGGAGCAGTATTCGCTCCTGGTCGGCAATCTCTCTCGCTTCGCGCCCGCCGCAGCTCAGGTCATTGCGTATTACGACCAGGACCGTACGGCGCGTGAGGTGTCGCTCGGGCCCAAGGCGCACGCGGAGATTCCGCTGCCGAGCGAACACGACGGACGCCGGCTCAGGCGCGTCGACCTGAAAGCCGGGTTCCGCTTGGCGAGCTACGTGGCCGGCCGTCAGGCCGACTCCGGCGACCTCGTCCTGTTCGACCATCTCTTCCCTTACGTCAAGTGACCGGCGCCGCGCCAGACCTCCCGGATTCCCTGCTCCTCTGCTACTGTACGAACCTGACGCTGGGCGAGTTGCGGGAGGCGTGCCGCGCGCGCCAGTGGCCGCCGACCAAAAAGGAGCAAACCGGCAAGCTCTGCACGGGCTGCCTGGGCGGCCTCCTTCACTGCCTCCGCTGGTTCGGAGCCGACGACCTTCTCCGCGCGACGCCGCCCTAGGCGGCGCCCACGCCCTCCGCGTTCGCTCCGACCTCAACCGCGGCCAGTCCCGCATCAGCGTTGGGCGCGCGCCAGGACCCCGATCACCCGCTCCCGCTCCTCGGGCGTGATGCCGACGGAGCAGGGGAGCGAGATCCCGCGCGCGTGGAGGCGATCGGCCACCTCGATCCGGTAGGCCTGGCAGCCCGCGAAGGCCGGCTGCCGGTGCAGGGGGTACCAGAGCGGGCGGAACTGGACGCCCTCCTCGTTGGCCCGCGCGATCACCTCGCGGGCGCTCCCGTAGCGGGCGGGATCCAGGAGCCCCGAATACATCCAGAACGTCGAGAAGGCCCACGGCGCCTCCCCCAGCGGCTCCACACCCCCGAGACGGGTGAGGGCCTCGGTGTAGGCCTGCGCGGTCCGACGTTTGGCCTCGATAAACCGGTCCAGCTGCTCGAGCTGGGCAACGCCAAGCGCCGCTTGAATGTTGGAGAGCCGGTAGTTGAAGCCGACCTCGCGGTGGATGAACTCGGAGCCCGCCTCGCGGGCCTGGGTGGTGAGGGAGCGCGCGCGCTGCGCGAGCCCCGCGTCGTTGGTCAGGATCATGCCGCCTCCGCCGGCGGTGATGATTTTGTTTCCGTTGAAGGAGAGGCATCCGACCAGGCCGTGGGCCCCGACCCGCCGCCCCTTGTACCTGGCACCCAGGGCTTCGGCCGCATCCTCCACGACCGCGAGCGGGAATCGCCGGCAGACCTCGAGCAGCGGGTCCAGGTCGGCGGGATGCCCGTAGAGGTGGACCGGGAGGAGCGCCCGCAGCGTCCGCCCGGTGGCGCGGTTCACCACCCGGCCATCCCTGACCTCGCCCTCGCGGCTCAGGAACTCGCGGACCTTCTCCGGGTCCACGGCCCAGCTCTGCGGCTCGGAGTCCATGAAGACGGGCACCGCCCCGCAGTAGCGGACCGCGTTGGCCGTGGCCACGAACGTCAGCGCGGGCACCAGCACCTCGTCCCCGGGCTGGATACCGGCCAGCAGGAGCGCCACGTGAAGCGCGGCCGTGCCGCTGACCGTCGCGACGCCGTGCCCGGCACCGACGTAGGCCGCCACGTCGTGCTCGAACCGGTTCACGAAGGGCCCGGCCGACGACACCCAGTTGGTATCCAGGCACTCCTTCAGGTACTGCCACTCGTTCCCGCCGAGGTACGGGACGGCGTTGGGGATGGGACGGTTCACGGCGTCCTCCCCACTCCCTCCCGATTACGCCAGGCCCGATACCACTCGAAGGTCTCGCTCACCCCGGCGTCCAGCGAGATCTTCGGCGTGAACCCTGTCAGCCTCCGGAGCTTGGAGAGGTCGGGGCAGCGCCGCGCGACCGACCCTTCTGGCGCGGGGAGGGAGAGGATGCGCGGGGAGAAGTCCGCCGCTCTGAGGATCAGCCCCAGCAGGTCCCCCACCGGGGTCTCCTCAGCGTCGTTGCCGATGTTGACGATCTCGCCCCACGCCCCCTCGGTCCCCGTCAGCCGCAAGATGGCTTCCACAGCATCGGTCACGTGGCAGAAGGCGCGCCGCTGCTCGGGGCCGTAGACCCGGAACGGGTCTTCCCGGTCCAGCGCCCGGAGGCAGAGCTCGGGAATCACGTGGTCGGTACCCATCCGGGGGCCATAGACGTTGTGGAGACGGCCGATGACAAACCGGAGGCCCTTGGCCGCGCCGTAGTGGATGGTGGCGGCCTCGCCGAGGATCTTGCTCGCGGCATAGGCGAAGCGCGGATTGCGGATCTCCGCCACCGACAGCGGGACCGTCTCCGGCGTAGGAACGGGGAGTTGGCCCAGGCTCATCCCTCCCGCATAGGTCTCGCTGGTCGAGGCGAAGAACACGACGCCGGTCGCCGGGGGAAGCCACTCGAGCAGGTTCAGCGTGACCAGGGTGTTGACACGTATCACCCGCGCCGGATCGCCGACGGCGTTCCGGACTCCCACCACGGCCGCCAGCATGTAGACCTGATCCCACTGCCGCGGGAGGTCGGCGAAGGCGCCGGGGTCGGTGAGGTCGGCCCTGACCAGGTGAATTGCGCGTCGGGAGAGCAAGGCGGCCAGGTCCGGGTCCATCCGTCCCCGGGACAGGTCATCCACGAGGGTCACCGAGTGACCCGGCTCCTGGCTCACGCGCTGGCCCAGGTGGTAGCCGATGAACCCGGCGCCGCCGAGAATGAGGATCCTAGCCATACCCGATGCCGGCGTACCGGATCTGCCCGGCAGCGCGGACGCCCTCCTCGTCCAGGATGCGCCAGCAGTCGTAGATGAGGGCCGGCCTGCGGAGCGACGCCAGGAGTCGCGGGAGGTCCAGCTTGGCGTACTCCGGGTGGTTCGTGATGATGAGCACCCCGTCGCTGCCCGCGAAGCCTTCTTCGGGGCGACACGGGGTGACCCCGAGCCGCTTCAAGACCTCCGGGGCGACCAGGTAGTCATGGCCGAGCAGCGTCAACGGCGCGGTCCGGAACACCTCCAGCATCGCCAGAACCGGCGCACCCCGCATGTCGTCGGTGGGCGGGGCTCCCTTGTACGCGAAGCCGAGGAGCAGGATCCGGCTCCCCGCCGGCTCACCACGGGTCTCCCGGAGCAAGTCGAGGAACCGGCGGGCGACGTGGATGGGCAGGTGCTCGTTCAACCCCCGCGCCTGCTCCACCAGCCACGGGTCGTAACCGGCCGACCTGGAGCTGCCCAGCAGCAGGTAGGGATCTTTCGACAGGCAGCTTCCGCCGACGAAGCCGGGCCTGGAGAGGTCGGGGCGCGGGTAGTCGATATTGGCCGCATGGACGAGCTCGAGGGGATCCAGCCCGAAGCGCTCCGCCATGAGCGCCACCTCGTTGCCGAAGGCGTAGATGAGGTCGGTGTGGCAGTTGTTGATCAGCTTGATCATCTCGGCCGCTTCCAGCGACGAGACCGGGACGACGCGGGGCGTGAGGCGCGCGAACAGGGCCGCCGCGGCCTCCCGGCTCTCGCGGTCCAGCCCGCCCACGACCTGGGGCAGCTCCTCCAGCTCCCGGAGGGCCTGGCCCTGGATCGTGCGCTCGGGGCAGAACGCCAGCCGCGCCCGCGGCCATCGCCCCAGAAGCTCAGGCAGCACCACCCGCCGGGTCGCCCCCACGGGCACTGTGCTCCGCACCACCACCAGCGTGTCGGGGGCACACGTCTCGGCGACACGTCGCGCCGCCGCGCGGAGGTTTTCCAGCTCGGGCTGGTGCGTCTCGGAGTTGACGGGCGTCGACACGCACAGCACGGCCGCGTCCACAGGTTCGCGGGAAAGCTCGGCGGCCACGCTGAGCCGGTCCCCAAGGACCTCGCGCAGTCCCTCTTCGATGCCGGGCTCGAAGAGATGCGGCCGTCCCGTCGCCAGGGCGGCGACAACGCCAGGGTCGCGGTCGTAGCCGAAGACGGTGACCCCTTTCCGGGCCAGCGCCACTGCCAGGGTGAGCCCGGCATATCCGAGCCCGACAACGGCGACCCGGTTCAATCCAGGAGCCCCTCGGCCACGTCCCGGTTGGCCTTGTCGAGGGCGTGCCGGTGGCCGACGTCGAGCCAGTACTCGCGGATCAGGTACGCCGCCACCGGGCGGTTCTGGCTGAGGAGGAGCCGGATGAGGTCCGTGGCGTCGAAGTACTGCTCCCGGGGGATCGCGTCCACCACGGAGGGGTCGACGATGTAGATCCCGGCGTTGATCGAGAACTCCTTTCGCGGTTTTTCGTGCACCCCCAGCACCCTCGTTCCCCGGACCATGAATTCGCCGTACGGAATCTCGACCTGGTGGACGGACACCCCCACGGTCATGACGACGCCATCCTGGCGGTGATGGAATTCCCACATGGCGCGGAAATCGCACTTCGTCAGGATGTCGCCGTTCACCACGAAGAACGGGGAGTCCAGCCGGCCCCGGATCAGCGGCAGCGCACCGATCGTCCCCAGCGGGACCGGCTCCTCGACGTACTCCAGCCGGACGCCGAGCCGCGACCCGTCCGCCAGGTGTTCCCGAATCGCCTCCGAGCGGTGGTGCAGCGCGATGACCATGTCGAGGATCCCCGCCTGGCGCAACCGCTCGATGAGGATTTCGAGGATCGGCTTGCCGCCGACGCGCAGGAGCGGCTTCGGCGTGGACTCGGTCAGGGGCCGGAGGCGTTTTCCTTCGCCCCCGGCCATGATGACCGCGCGGCTCTTGAGCGGTGGCGGCGGAGCGACCAGCTCGTCGAAGATGAGCAGGTCAACCACCGTCCGGCTCGTGTCGATGACCGGGAGGTGCCGGATCACGCGGCTCCGCATGAGGGCCAGCGCGTCGGCCCTGGACAGGCCCGCGGCGGCGACCACCGGCGCGCGGTTCATCGCGTCCTCAACCTTGGCCTCCAGCGGCACGCCACGCAGGATGGCCC
>JACQRS010000229.1 GCA_016206385.1 Candidatus Rokuibacteriota bacterium
GCCTCCTTCGCCGCGGCGTACGGGGCCTCCAAAGGCGGCATCGTCCAGCTCACCAAGAGCCTGGCCTCGGCCTGGGCCAAGGACCGGATCCAGGTCAACGCCATTCTGCCGGGCTGGATTGATACCGACCTCACGAAGCAGTCGCGCAAGGACGTGCCAGGCCTCCACGAGCGCGTCCTGGGGCGCACCCCCGCCGGGCGCTGGGGGGCGCCGGAGGATCTGGCCGGGGCCGCGGTGTTCCTCGCCAGCCCCGCTTCGGATTTCGTGACCGGAGCGGCGATCGCAGTGGACGGCGGCTACTCCATCCAGGGCTGAGGCGCACAACGCCGGCGTTAGTTCGTCAACCGACTCCCGGGGAGGATCGAGCCCATGAAGATCTCGGAAACCACGGCCGTCATCACAGGTGGAGCATCTGGCCTGGGGCGGGCTACCGCCGAGCGAATCGTGGCCGGCGGTGGCCGCGTGGCGCTGCTGGATCTGCCCACCTCCAAGGGTGCCGAAGTCGCCGAGGGACTGGGCAAGCAGGCCCTGTTCGTCCCCGCCGATGTTACCAACGCCGAGCAGGTCGAGGCTGCCCTGGCGCAGGTGCAGGAGCGCTTCGGTCCGATCACTGCCCTCCTCAACTGCGCGGGAGTCGCCAGCGCCATGCGGACCGTGAGTAAGGGAGGGCCCCACGCCCTCGATGTGTTTGCGTTCACGATCCAGGTGAATCTAGTCGGCACGTTCAACTCCATCCGGCTTGCCGCGGCGCGCATGGTGCAGAACCAGCCCAACGGGGAGGGGGAGCGCGGGATCATCGTGAATACCGCTTCGGTGGCTGCCTTCGACGGCCAGATCGGCCAGGCCGCCTACTCGGCGTCCAAGGGTGGGGTGGTTGGGATGACGCTTCCGATCGCGCGCGACCTGGCCCAGTACGGGATCCGCGTCGTCACGATCGCTCCCGGGGTGTTCGACACACCCATGGGCGCCATGCTCCCGGACAAGGCGCGTGAATCGCTGATTCAGCAGGTGCCGTTCCCTCAGCGGTTCGGTCGTCCCGCTGAGTACGCCGCCCTGGTGGTACACATCCTTGAGAACGTGATGCTCAACGGCGAGACGATCCGGCTCGACGGTGCCATCCGCATGGCCCCTCGGTGATCGGCGCAAACGTGGCCTGACGTCCATGTACGGTGACAGCTTTCTCGGCCGCGGCGCGACCTTCGGCGCCGATCTGAACCTTCTCGTTCAGCTCGGCGTCGGCCTTGTCCTTCTCGTCGGCATGGGACTTGCTCGGCGGGGCTGGTATCGCGCCCACGGCGCGTGTCAGACGACTGTGCTTTGTCTGGCCATCGTGATGACCGTGATCTGGATGGCGCCGCAGCTCTGGGACGTCTACGTGCCGAGCCTCAACCGCGGCGTCGTCAACCGGGTGAATCTGGCGGTCGCGGCGCACGTGGGCCTGGGCAGCATAGCCCTCCTCCTCGGCATCTACATCGTACTGGTGGCCGCCACCCCGCTCATCCCCGTCCGGTTCCGCTTCGAGAACTACAAGCTGTGGATGCGCGGCCTGCTCGCGCTGTGGTGGGTCGTCATCGGGCTGGGCGCGTTGACCTACTGGTTCACGATGAAGTGAACCGGTGGCCGCTGAGATGGCTTAAGCGGGATCCCGCGGGAAGACCGCCAGCACGCCGGTGTAGGTGTGGAAGAAGTTCCGGCGGCCGATGGGCGCGAACTCGCCGTTTCCGAAGAAGCCCACCAGAGGGAACTTCCCCAACTGCTCGCCGATGAGCGTGACGTCGTGGTTCGGGACGCCGAAGAGCCCCTGCCCACGGCCGGCGCAGTTGAAGTAGCAGCCGAAAGCCGGCCGGCGGCCCTTGAGGCGTTTGGCCATGTCCTGGAGCGTGGCGCTGAGATCTTCCCGCGCGGCCTCGGCGTCCCGGATCTGGAACTGGATCGTCTGGCCGACCTTGACCGGCTCGGCCACTTGAACCGCGCCGCTCGACTGATCCACCCGGACGATATTCCGCACCAGGAAGTCGCCGCGTTCGAGGGGTGACTTGGCCGGGTCCACGGCGAGGCCGGCGAAGATCCCTGCACGTCGGATCCGTTCCTCCGGATTCTCCAGCGTGCGGATCGCCTCCACCAGGATCTGGACCGCCGGCCGGCTGCCGATCTCGTAGATCACGGTCGCCTCCGCCCGCGTGATCACGTAGGGCGCCCCGATGGGCATGCATCCCTGAGCCACGCCGATGACGGGATGGGCACCGGAAAGCGCGACTCCCGCGAGCCCGCCGCGGACGCAGTCGGCGTTGAACAGCTCGAAGATCGGCATCCCGGCGGCGACGGCGCCGATGACCGGCACGAAGCCCAAGCTCTCCTCGAGCCCGCCGAGGAGCGCCGATGGGTCGAGCCCCCTGACATCCGGGAGCACGAGCAGGTAGCCGCCTTCGGCGACCACCCCACCGACCCGATCTGCCAGATCGGCGCCTGCCTCCATGCCCGCCTGCTCCTGGTCCTCAAGCAGGAACGGGGTCGCCGCCAGCCGCTCGCCGCGCACGGTCAGCACCGCGACCGCGGGCTCCCCCTCCACCTCGCATCGCTCGCTGAGCACGCCCGCGCCGCTGCACCCGATCACAGACCGGGCTCCCGTCACGCGGCGAACGGCGTGAACGATCCGGGACGCGCTCGCGTAGGCGTCGCCGCTGACGAAGACCAGCGCGATGTCTGCACGATCGTGACCGCTCCGCGACAGGGCTTCGAGAGACGCCTCCAGCGCGGCATCCTCGGGGGAGCGGCCGGCGAAGAGGCCTGAGCCGGCGGCAATCATGGCGGAGCTCGTGCGACCTAGCCCTTCAGACGGAGGACATTGTGGGCGGTGACGGGGCGGTGGAAGCCCTTGAGGATGAGCTCGCCGACGGGCTCCACCTCGACCAGGTCCTCGACGGTGCCGAGCAGGCGCTGGGAGATGAGGATCTGGCCGGGCTGGGCCTCCCCGCAGAGGCGGGCGGCGAGGTTGGTGACGGTGCCGATGGCCCCGTAATCCCAGCGGCC
>JACQRS010000016.1 GCA_016206385.1 Candidatus Rokuibacteriota bacterium
CCTTGGCCGGGGACAGCTCGTTGTTGATTCCCAGGGTCTCCACCTCGTCGGCTGAGCCGCAGAGGGAGGAAACAGAGCGGTTGCCGTGCTTGGCCACCTTGAGCCCGGCGCCGGCCACCACGAAGGCGGTGGCCGTGGACACGTTGAAGGTGCCCGCGGCATCACCCCCGGTTCCGCACGTGTCGATGAGCATCTCGCGGTCCGTTCCGGTCAGGGCCGCGACCTCTTCCCCGCGCGTCCGCACCCGCACGGCCTTGTGGCGCATGACCTGGGCGAAGCCGATCAGCTCCTCGACCGTCTCACCCTTCATCCTGAGCGCGGTGAGAAAGGCGGCGATCTGGGCATTGGTCGCGGCGCCGGACATGATCGCCTCCATGGCCGCCGCCGCCTCGATGCGGGAGAGGTCCTTCTTCTCCACCAGCGCCCGGACTGCCTCGCTGATGATGGGGCTCGTCATGGGGAATCCTCCTGGCTGCCGCTGCGCGGGCGAACGGCCGCCACCGCAGCAAGCATGTCGTCGACCTTCAGGGGCTTGGGGAGAACGCGGTCCACGCCGCAGGCTTTGAGCTGCTCTGGCGAATATTCCGTGCCCCAGCCGGTGACCATGAAGACCGGCACGCCGGGATCCTGCTCCTTGATGGCCCGGGGCACGGGGCGCTTTCGCCGTGGCATGTTCCGCTCCGAAGAACTATTCTCCGGCCTTCCTCCGGGATTTGCACGAGATTTTCCGGGATGGATCGGATTGCGGAAGGCACTACCAGTCGGAGCCGTCGCGGGAACGACCGCGAGCAAAGCTAGAGGCCGAGGAGCTCGCGGGCGATGACGAGGCGCTGGATCTGGTTGGTTCCCTCGTAGATCTGGGTGATCTTGGCGTCGCGCATGAAGCGCTCGACCGGATACTCGCGGGTGTAGCCGTACCCGCCGAAGATCTGCACCGCGTCCGTCGCCACCCGCATGGCGGTGTCTCCGGCGAAGCACTTGGCCATCGAGGCCTCCAACATGACGCGGGAGGCGCCTCGGTCAACCAGCTGGGCCACGTGATGGATCAGGAGCCGGGAGGCGTGGACCGTCATCGCCATGTCCGCCAGCATGAACTGGATCCCTTGAAATGAAGCGATGGGCTCGCCGAACTGCTTCCGCTCCTTGGCGTAGGCGAGCGCCGCATCCAGCGCCGCCTGCGCGATCCCGACGGCGATCGCGCCGGTGGGTGGCCGCGTGAAGTCCAGCGTCCGCATGGCGATCTTGAACCCCTCCCCCTCCTCCCCCAGGCGGTTCTCCACCGGCACCTCGCAGTCGGTGAGGTGGATGGCCACGGTCGGGGAGGCGCGGATCCCCATCTTCTTTTCTTTCTTCCCGATAGAAAACCCCCGGAAGGTCGGCTCAACGAGGAACGCCGTCACCCCTTTGGCGCCCTTGGACCGGTCCACGGTAGCGAAGAGCGTGATGACGCCGGCGTGGTCCCCGTTCGAGCACCAGAGCTTGGCGCCGTTGAGGACGTACCGGTCCCCCTTCCGCGCGGCCACGGTCTGGAGCGAGGCGGCGTCGGACCCGGCCCCGGGCTCGGAGAGCGAGTAGGCCGCCAGGATCTCGCCCGAGGCCAGGCGCGGCAGGTAGCGCTTCTTCTGCTCCTCCGTCCCGGCCAGGAGAATGGGGTAGCCGCCGAGCGGGCTCGCGAGGTAGTTCGTGGCGGTGGCTGCGCACGCCCAGGCGATCTCCTCCACGGCCAGGCAGACGGCGAGGGCCCCCATGGCGGTGCCGCCGTGCTCCTCCGGGATCCAGATCCCGAACAGCCCCTGCTCGGCCAGGATGCGCATGGGCTCTTCCGGATACGCCTCGGCTTCGTCGTACCGGGCCGCCAGCGGCGCGATCTTCTCCCGCGCGATCTGCCGCGCCAGGTCGCGCACGGCCCGCTGCTCCTCGGTTAGGTAGTACGGGTCGCGCACGCTAGAGCTCCAGGTTCGCGCACTCGGCGGCGAAGGCGCGGCAGGCCCCGGCGTCGAAGCCCCGCAGGATGGTGATCTTCTGGGCCTCCAGCGAGCCCTCCGCGTGGATCGCCAGGAGCTCGTGGTAGCCGCCGAAGTCTGAGGCCATGAGATCGCGGATCAGGTTGAAGAGCTTGAGCCGGTTGTGGGCCCCGAAGCCCCTTCGTCCGCCCAGGTACTTCTCCACGTCGGCCTTGGTCTCCGGGCTGGTCAGGTCCTCCTCCGCGGGCCCGGTGACGAGGAGCCCGCCGGCGATGTCCTGCACCCGCTGGACCATCGCGTGGTAGTTCTCGGCGAAGTACTGCTTGGCGATGTTGGTGATGGTGGTGTCGGGCACCGCCACCCCCGGCCCCTTGAGCTTGCACTCGTGGGCCGCCGCGACCGTCAGCGACCTCACGGTCTCTCGATACGAAATTAAACGCGAGAGTTTCTCTCTGACGTGGCCGGCTTGCTCGATCCCGTTCGCCTCCGCCATCAGCAGCGCGGCGCCGATCATGAGGTCCATGAGCGGCAGCTTGTAGGAGATGGCGGTGAAGCGGTGAAACTCCACGAAGCCGAGTGCCAGGGCCCCGGCATACGGGGCTTCCCCGCACAGGAGCACGCGCTCCCAGGGCACGAACACGTCGTCGAAGACGGTCAGCGTGTCGAAGATCTTGTGCCGGGAGGAGATCGGGTGATGGAACGCGGACCTTCCGCCGCCGGACAGGGGACTCACGATGAAGCGCAGCCCCGGCGTGTTCGCCGGGATCGCGACCGCAACCGCGTAGTCGGCGTCCGGGTCCCCAAGCGTCCGGGTGGGGAGGGCGACGATCTCGTTGGCGTAGATGGAGCTGGTGGTGTGGGCCTTGCACCCGCGGATGACGATCCCGTCCTTCTGGCGGTCCACGATGCGGAGGTAGTAGTCGGGGTGCTCCTGCTCCGCCGGGCCCCGGCTCCGGTCGCCCTTGACGTCGGTCTGGGCGACCGCCATGGCCAAGTCGTTCTCCGCCACATGGCGGTGGTAGGCCTGGAGCCGCTCGTGGTACGGCGCCTTGAGCTTCTCCTGCATCGCGTGGCTGATGATGGCGTGGGCGAAGAGGAAGTCGGTGCCGATCTCCCTGATGAGCTGGATGATGGCCCGCCCCGCATACGTGGTCCCGGCGATCAGCTCGCGGCGGCGGAGGAGATCCTCGGCGTTGCGCGGGATCTTGTAGAACCGGTTGATGGTGCGGCCGCCCTCGGTGACACGGACCAGCTCCCGGTGGTGAGGATCATCGGCCAGGGCGTAGTCGATGGCGCAGTGCCGCGCCCCGATCCCGAGCTCCGGGTGGGCTGTGACGTCGGCCACCCGCTCGCCGCGGTAGTAGACGGTGCGGCCGTCCCTCAGGCTCTCGAGGTACTGCGGCGCGGTCCGGAGGGCCATGCGATTCTCTGGGCGCTGTTAGGATTCCCCTTCGGTCTCTATCTCTGAACCTGCGACTGGGCTCTCTTCTGTGTCCCGTTGCTTGAGTTTCCGGTACACGGTCTTAGGGTCGATACCAAGGAGTTTGGCGGCCAACGTCTGGTTCCCATTCGTGTGACGCAACGTCTCTTCCAGTACTTTGTGCTCGATTTCCAGTAGCGGGGTACCGATCGGGATAGCCTTGACCCAATCCGGCCGAGGTGTAGCCTCGAGCACATTTTCGGGCAGGTCGGTCACCTCAATCACGGAGCCTCGCGCGAGGACGACAGCCCGCTCCACCGCGTGCTCCAACTCGCGGACGTTGCCTGGCCAGGAGTAGCCGTCCAGCCGCGCCAACCCCTCCTCGCTGAACCCCTCAAGAAGTCGGTTGTTCTTCGCCGCATATATTCGCAGGAAATGCTGGGCGAGGACCGGAATGTCCTCCCGTCGCTCTCGCAGGGGAGGCACCGTGATCGTTACGACGTTCAGGCGGTAGTAGAGGTCTTCCCTGAATCGCTTCTCCCGGACCAGGGCGGCCAGATCCTGGTTGGTGGCCGCCACGATCCTCACGTCCACGCGGATGGTCTTGGTGCCGCCTACCCGCTCGAACTCGCCCTCCTGGAGCACACGGAGGATCTTCGGCTGGGTCACCGGGGACAGATCCGCCACCTCGTCGAGGAAAAGGGTGCCGCCGTCGGCCAGCTCGAAGCGGCCCTCCTTCCTCACTGCCGCGCCGGTGAATGCCCCTTTCTCGTAGCCGAAGAGCTCGGACTCCAGGAGCGTCTCCGGCAGGGCCGCGCAGTTCACGGCAACGAACGGCCCGCCGTGCCGGCGGGAGCGCTCGTGGATCACGCGCGCCACGAGCTCCTTCCCGGTCCCGCTCTCGCCCTGGACCAGCACGGTGGCCGAGCTGTCCGCAACCTGATCCACCAGGTTCATCATGCGCGAGAACCCGGGGCTGGTGCCGATCACCGTGCCCTGGCGGAGGAGATCATCCAGCCGCTGCTGAAGCGCCCGGTTCTGTGCGATCAGAGCCCGCCGTTCCAGCGCCTGGCGGATCAGCCGGAGCAGCTGGGCCCGCTGGAAGGGCTTGGTGAGGAAGTCGTAGGCGCCATCCTTCATGGCCCGCACGGCTTGCTCAACAGTGCCGAAGGCGGTGATGATAATCACGTCCACATCCGGGGCTACTTCTTTGGCTGCGCGCAGCAACTCGAGCCCGCTGAGGCCAGGCATCTTGAGGTCGGCGAGCAGGAGGTCGATGCCGCCACCCTGAAGGCGCTCGAGCGCTGCCTGACCGTCGGGAGCCACGATGACCTGGTATCCCTCCCGTGTCAGGGTGCGCTCCAGGCTCTCCCGGACCGCCGGATCGTCGTCGGCCACCAGCAGCGTTGCGGGATCAGACATGCTCGGCTCGCTCGATAGGCAACCGGATGGTGAACGTGGCTCCGCCGCCGGCCTGGCCGCTCCACCGGATCTCCCCTCCATGCTCCTCCACGATCTGCCGCGCGATCGGCAGCCCGAGGCCGGTGCCCTGGGGCTTCGTGGTGAAGAAGGGCTCGAAGAGGTGGCGGCTGACCTCTTCGCTGATCCCGATCCCCGTGTCGCTCACGGCGATCTCCACTCTATCGTCCACGGGCCGGGTGGTGACGCGCAATTCCCCGCCCTGCGAGAGCGACTCCAGCCCGTTCTTGAACAGGTTCAGCACCGCCTGGCGAAGCAGCGCCCGGTCGAGCAGCAGCGGCGGCACGGCGGGGTCGGAGAGCACGCGCAGCGCGGTGCCCTGCCGCGTCGCCACGGGCCTGACGAACTCGGCCATCTCCTCGACCACGTCGTTCACCGAGTCCTCCTCGAAGTTGGGGCGCGGAAACCGGGCGAAGGCGAGGTACTCCTCGGTCAGCGCGTCCAGGGCCTTCACCTGCTCGCGGATCGCCCCCACCAGCCCCGAGGCCTCCTCCATGTCCGTTCCGGAACGTTCCCGGACGATGTCCTCCAGCATCTCGGCATTCAGCTCGATGGCGCTGATCGGGTTCCTGACCTCGTGCGCGATCTTGAGGGAGAGCCGGCCGACCGTGGCCATCCGCTCGGAGCGGAGCAGCTCCTCCTGGGCCGCCTCGAGCTGGTCCAACGTCCCCTTCAGCTCCAGGTTGAGCCGCTCCACCTCGGCCCGCGAGGTCCGCTCCCGCTCGGCCACGTGACCGAGCGCGAAGGCGGGAAGCGCCACGAGCGCCGCCACCACCAGCACCGGGGTCCAGCCGATCCAGGGCTCGGCCAGGTATGCAGCCAGGGCGTAGAGCCCACCGGCGAGCAGCGACGCCACCAACCCGACCCGCGGGCCGAAGTAGTAGGCGTTGACCGCCACGAGCGGAAAGAAGAGGAGGTAGAAGAGGCTCTCGCCGCCGCCCGTGAGCCACAGGATCCAGAACACCAGGAGCAGGTCCACCCCGAGGGCCGCGAGGAAGATGCCGCGCGTGGCAGGCGGCCGCAGCGTGACCAGCGCGAAGATGCCCGCCTTGTAGGCGACGAACCAGGTCACGAGCCACAAGATGTCGATCTCGTACCGCCGTCGGAGCGGCGGCACCAGGCCGATCGCGGCGAGCCCGCCCCCCATCACCACGGCGAGCAGCACGGCAAACATCCGCTCGTCGCGCTGCAGGACGCGAAAGACCGCGCTCCAACGCCGCCGCTCCGGGGAGGTCATACCACCGCGCCTCCGCCGCCCACTGTCACACCGTCACGACGACGCATGCGTGTAGAACCCCCGGCCGCTCTTTCTTCCCAGGTACCCCGCGGCCACCATCCGCTTCAACAGGGGCGGCGGCGCGAAGCGCGGCTCCCTGAACTCCTCGAACATCACCTCGGCCACGTAGAGGGTGGTGTCGAGCCCCACCAGGTCCAGCAGCGTGAAGGGGCCCATGGGGTAGCCGCAGCCGAGCTTCATGGCCTGGTCGATGTCCTCCAGCGAGGCCAGCCCGGCCTCGTAGACGCGGATGGCCTCGAGCAGATACGGGACCAGGAGCCGGTTCACGATGAACCCGGTCGCGTCCTTGGCCGCCACCGGGACCTTGCCGATGGCCTGCACCCAGCCCGACGCCGTCTTCACCGTCGCGTCGTCGGTGAGGATGGTCCGCACCACCTCGACGAGCTTCATCAGGGGCACCGGGTTGAAGAAGTGGAGCCCCAGCACTTGCGCGGGCCGCTTGGTCGCGGCGGCCATGGCTGTCACGTTGCACGAGGAGGTGTTGGAGGCCAGGATGGCATGGGGAGGGCAGAGCTGGTCCAGCTTGGCAAAGGTCTCGTTCTTGAGCTCCTGGTTCTCCGTGATCGCCTCCACGACCAGCTCGCACGCCTTGAGGTCCTCGAGGCGCGTGGTGCCGGTGATCCGCCCGAGGATCGCCCCCTTCTCCTTGGCCTCGAGCTTGGCTTTGGCCACGAGCCCGTCCAGCGTTCTGCCGAGGTTCCCGAGCCCCTTGTCCAGGAGCTCCTGGTTGGCCTCCACGACCACGGTCGGGAAGCCTGCCTGGGCTGAGACCTGGGTGATCCCCGACCCCATCAGCCCGCAGCCGATCACGCCGACCGTCTTGATCGTCATGCTGAGACCCCTCGCGCCGCCGCGCCTACGAACCTCACTGCCGAAGCAGGATCAAAGGGGAACGGAGCGACCGGTTCCAACGCTCAACGGGGGACGCGGCCTGGAAGCGCCACCCGCGCCGGAGCCGCCGGACACGGGGGCGCGACAACCACGCCCAGCCTCGCGGTGCCATAGCGGGCGCTGCCATCGGGGAGGATCACCCATTCGAGAGCGGGGCGGGCAGGAGGCGCAACCGCAAGCGACTCCCTGAATGCCGCCTCAGAAGAGTCCGGCGGGAGGTCGAAAAGCTTCAAGCGAAGCGGGGCCGGCGAGGGCGGCGGCTCCTGGGCCTGGGCGCCCGGCCCCAGCGCGAGGAAAGCCAGCGCCACCAGCCAGAGGGCGTGTTTACCCACGGAGCGCCTCAAACACCGCCGCGATGCCCTGCCCTCCGCCGATGCAGAGCGAGGCCAGACCGTAGCGCCCCTTCCGGCGCCGGAGCTCGTGGAGGAGCGTCAGCGCCAGCCGTGCTCCCGAGGCGCCCACCGGATGCCCGAGCGCGATGGCACCACCGTTGACATTGACCCTGTCGCGATCCAGGCCCAGCTCGCGCTCCACGGCCAGGTACTGCGCGGCGAACGCCTCGTTGATCTCTACCAGGTCCATTTGGTCCAGGCGCAGGCCGGCGCGCTCGAGCGCCTGACGGGAGGCCGGAACCGGGCCGATCCCCATGATGTCCGGGTCCACGCCCGCAACGCCCCAGCCAAGCAGCCGCCCCAAGGGGGCAAGCCCCAACTCCCTGGCCTTTGCCTGAGTGGTCAGCACGAGGGCGGCGGCGCCATCGTTGATCCCGCTCGCGTTGCCCGCGGTGATGGTGCCGTCCTCAGTGAAGGCCGGGGGAAGGGCGTTGAGCTTCTCGACCGTGGTGTCCGGCTTGATGTGCTCGTCCTGCTCGACGAGGACGGTCTTGCCGCGCGCCTTGACCGGGACGGGGACGATCTCCTCGGCAAACCACCCGAGCTGCCGCGCCGCGGCCGCGGCGATCTGGCTCCGGTAGGCGAAGTCGTCCTGCTCCTTGCGGCTGATGCCGTACTTCCTGGCCAGGTTCTCGGCGGTGCCGGACATGGGGAGGCTATTGTAGCCATCGACCAAGGCGAGCCAGAGGTTGTCTTCGAGCTGCCCCTGGCGGAAGCGCAGCCCCCAGCGCGCGCCCCGGATGACGTGGGGCTGCTGCGACATGCTCTCGGCGCCTCCCGCAAGCACGACCTCGGCCTCGCCCAGGAGGATGAGCTGGGCCGCGGAGACGATCGCTTGAAGCCCCGAGCCGCACAGCCGGTTCACGGTCAGCGCCGGCACCTCCAACGGGCAGCCCACCTTGAGCCCGATGTGGCGGGCGAAGTAGATGTCCGCTCCCGAGGTCTGGATGACGTTGCCGAAGACGACGTGGTCCACCTGCTCGGGGCGCACGCCGGAGCGCTCCAGCGCGGCCCGGGCGGCGATGACACCGACCTCGACTGCCGGCACGTCCTTGAGGCTTCCCCCGAAGCTCCCGAAGGGCGTCCGGGCGCCGCGGAGGATCACGATCTCCTGGTCGGTGGGTCGCCGGTTCATGCGCGCGGCTCCTTAATCGTACACGATGAGGGAGTGGATCGGGTAGCTCTTCAGCTTCTCCCGCCCGTGGAGGAACCCCAGCTCGATCAGGAACACGACACCGACCACCTGGCCCCCGAGCTGCTCGATGAGGCGCAGCGTCGCTGACATGGTTCCACCCGTGGCCAGGAGGTCATCCACGGCGAGGACCCGCTGCCCGGGGTGGATGGCGTCCTCGTGGATGGCCAGGGCATCGCGCCCGTACTCCAGCTCGTACTCGACCTCGATGGTCTTGCCGGGGAGCTTGCCGAGCTTCCGCACGGGAACAAAACCGGCCTTGAGCGCGTGGGCCAGGGCGCCGCCGAAGATAAACCCCCTGGACTCCACCGCGACGACGAGGTCGATGCGGGACCACTGGTACTTTTCGGCGAGCCGATCCACCACGTATCGGAACGCATCCGCGTCCTTGAGGAGCGTGGTGATGTCTTTGAACAGGACCCCCTCGGTCGGGAAGTCCTTGATCTCGCGGATCTTGCCCTTCAGCTCTGCCAGTTCCACGGCCGAAATGATACCGCCCGATGCCGCCGGGGCGCAACCGAAAAGCGCGGGCTTGCCGGGTGGGAAGGCTGTCAGCCGGACTCCAGAACGTGCTTCTGGCCTCGGGAGTCGAAAAAATGCTGACCAAAATATCCGTGCGGCGACTGGTCGTCTCTAAGCGGTGGGAAAGCGCTCGGAATACTGCTTGGAGATAAGGGACAGAAAACTCCGATAAGAGAAAAGATCGTCGGGCTGTGGCGCAGGCGGCTCAACGTGAAGCGTGGCAGGATTCCTCCCATCGTAGTTGATTACGATGACACAGAAAGCCTCGGCCTTGGCGTGCAGATTCAGCGTGTGACTCCTGAAGGGAAGAAAGGCCCGGAACATGTCAATAGTGCTTGCGACTATCTTTGCCACGTTTTTATGAACATTAGGAGGCTCATCCCAATCAGGATTTTGATACTCTGGCGCAACGTTGACAACTAGCGTGGCCGCAACAATTGTTCTCCTTTCAATTTCATGCAGATGGCCGAAGTAGGCCTGAAGATCTCCATACCGGTTTTTTCGCGCCTTCCCGAAGGCTGTCACCAAAGTCTTATTCTCGATTGACAGTCGAACGACCCCCTCGCCTGGATGGACGTAATCTACGGTCCGAGCCATGCCCCGATGAGGGTTAAAGACTTGGACGTCGAGTCGATAATCGGAAGAAACAGTAGTGCATGTATTCCTAAAGTCAGGGCAAATCTCAACAAGATCGTCATGAATAAGACGAGAAAGAGTCTGCGAGTGGGGTCCGCCACTCCGTGGGTTGAAGCCTAGATGTTGATTAATCCACTCGACATAGCGCTGAGGAGCGGGCATTCTGTCGGGTCAGAAGTGGTCGAGTCGCTTGATCTCAAAGCTCGCTGGAGAGTATAGGTCCAAGTTGAGAAAGCGCGATCGGCAGAGCTCTACATAGGAGCGGTCCAGCTCGAATCCAATGCTGGATCGTCCAAGCTTTGAGGCTGCGACGGAGGTGGTTCCTGTTCCGACGAACGGATCCAGAACTATATCCCCAGCAAACGAGAACATTCGAGTCAGGCGAGTTGCTATCTCGTCCGGAAACGGTGCTGGGTGTTTCCGTGTAGATGCTCCACGGATGTCCCAGACCTGCTGAAAATACTCAAAAAAGTCCGCTTTGGGCATCTTGCTTCTAAGTCGTTGCTCTTGCGTCGGATGTCGGTACTCTCCTGGCTTTCGGAAGATCAGGATAAACTCAATGTCATTTTTGATGATCGCATTCGGCTCAAATGGCTTGCCCAGGAAATACGTCGATCGAGTCATCTCGGTTTGGCAGTTCGCGATCTTGTACCAAATGATTGGGGCAAGGTTGTCGAAGCCAATCTCAATGCATTGCTGAATGATATAGGAGTGTAAAGGTATCACGTGGTGCCGACCATGCTTTTTTCTACTCAGACAGACATCTCCTACGACGACGCACATCCTTCCCCCGGGTACGAGGGCTTGAAAGCAAGATTTCCAGACCCTGTTGAGCTCAGGTAAGAAACTCTGGAGTTCTGGAATGTTTCCGAGCTGGCCTTCGGCGGGCGGGTATCTCTTGAGACTCCAGTATGGTGGAGAAGTCACGATTAAATGAATTGAGGAGTCGGCAATGACCTGCGAGAGGAAGCGAGCGTCCCCTTGATAAATGGTGTGGTGTGTCTTAGGAAGATGTTCACGTTCTGACCGGGCCACCATATTCATGCCCCCCCATGTAGTACTTTAACAAACTCTCTACCACACTATCTAGAGCACGTCAAGTGTTTAGTAATCAATACACCCGGTGCTCCGCTTGGTCTTGGCCGGCCGGAGTTGGTAGCGAGGCCGATGACACGTTGGAAACGGAGGCGATGAATACGGTTGCCTCAGACGAGGCGGGCAAGCGCTCCCGGAAGCGCGCCGAGGTCGTGGAGAACCAGGTCCGCAGCTTCGGACGCCGAATGGCCGTCCGGGACGAAGTGGATCGCCCGCATGCCGGCCGCTCGCGCTCCCACGATGTCCTCCGCCGCCGTGTCGCCCACGTGGACCGCGCGAGCCGGCTCCACGCCTGCCCGGGCGAGGGTGAGCTCGAAGATCTCCCGGCGGGGCTTCCTGAGCCCCACCTCGTCGGAGAAGCTGGTCACGCGGAAGTGTTCGAGGAGCCCGAAGCCCGCCAGCACCTGGCGGAGGATGACCCCGGGCGTTCGGCCGGTGTTTGAGACCACGCAGAGAACAACACCCTGTCGCGCGAGGGCGTGGACCACCTCGACAGCGCCGGGCGACGGCACCGGCGGGTATCGGAGGACTGGGGTGATGTAGGCCTGCACGGCCTCCTCGAAAGCGTCGGCAGTGAGCCGGCCTGAGAGTCCCGGGGCGATGGCGTCGAGGAAGACGGCCACCTGCTCGCGGTGCGGAAGGTCGCGGTGTTCCCGCCAGATTTCGCCGAGCCGGCGGCCGGAGGCTTCGTAGGCGGCCGCGATGACGTCAGGCTCGACCGGGTGACCGCCGCGCGCCAATCCCGCCCGCACGCCGTCGAGTCGGAGGGATGTGGCGCGGGCGAGGTTGTCGGGCGTGTCAGCGAGGAGGGTCTGCCAGAAGTCGAGCGTCACCGCGCGAATCACGTGCTATCTCCAGCCGAGATCAGCCCCGTCAGCGGGTCCTGTCGCGGCGAGCAGCCCCAGCATCGGGTCCACCCCCCGCCCCGTGTGGGGGACCCCCCGGCCCCGCCGGTGGGGCGCCCCGCTCGCCGCGCCACCCGCTGACCTCATACGCTCTCACCTCACGCATTGGGGAACTTGGGGGGGCGCTTTTCGAGGAAGGCGGTCATGGCCTCCCGCGGCTCCCCGGTGGCGTAGCAGGTGGCAAACGCGTTGATCCCGTATCGGATCGCGCTCGGGAGGTCGGTCTGCCGCCAGCGATTGAAGAGCTCCTTCTGAACCCGCACCGCGGTCGGCGCGCAGGCCAGGATCCTTGCCGCCAGCTCCCGGGTCACCCCCTCGAGCTCGGAAGCCGACGCCACGCGGTTCACCAGCCCCCACTGGAACGCCTGCTCGGCGGTGATCATCTCTCCGGTCAACAGGTACTCGGCGGCGCGACCGGGCCCGATGAGCCCGGGCATGAGCGCGGCCTCGATCACCGAGGGGATCCCCACCCTGATCTCCGGAAGCCCGAGCCGGCAGTCGGCGGAGGCGGTCCTCAGGTCGCAGGCCATGGCCAGCTCAAAGCTCCCGCCCAGGCAGAAGCCGTGGAGCATGGCGATCACCGGAAAGGGAGCTTCGTGGAGCGTCTGGATCGCCTCGTGCAGGGCCGTGATGAAGCGCTTGGCTCCCGTCACGTCGAGGTCGCGCAGCACCTTGATGTCCACCCCGGCCGAGAATCCCTTCCCGGATCCGCTGATGACCGCCAGGCGGACCGCCGGGTTCCGGGCCAGACCGGCGAAGGTCTCGCGGAGGGATTCGATGAGGTCGGGCACGAGGAGGTTCAACGGCGGGCGGTTCAGGGTGACCCACGCTGTGGCGTCCCGGCGCTCGACCAGCAGAACAGGCTCCATCAGTACCTCCGCATCGTCGGGTCCACGGTCCGCGCCCAGGAATCCAGCCCGCCGGCGAGGTTGACCGCCTTGAACCCGAGCCCGCGCAGGTACTCGGCCACCGCGGCGCTCCGGATTCCCTGGTGGCAGAAGACGACGATCTCATCCTCGGGATTCAGCTCCGCGGTGCGGAACTCGATTTCTTCGATCGGGATCTGGGTGGCGCCGGGAAGGCGGCAGAGCTGGAGCTCCCAGCTCTGGCGCACGTCCAGCAGCACCAGCGGTTCCTTCCGGTCCAGCCGCCCCTTCAGCTCCTGTGGGGTGATCTCCATAGCCAGGCTCCCCTCCGTTCAGGACTCCCCTACGCCACCGGTTCAACGCGATCGCCCACCCGGATCACGCCGTCGGTGAGAATCTGCGCCCGGAGGCCGCCGCGGTGAACCAGGCCGGGCAACACCTTGCGCGAGGACAGCTCCTCGAGGTGTGAGCAGGGCTCGCAGAGACGGACGCCTCGAAGCGTCACCTCGCCCACCCGAAACTCCCGGCCCACCAGATGGTTGAGCGGGACCCCGCGCGTCACGATGTTGCGACGGCTGGCCCCCGGGTTGAGCTCGACGCCGTAGTCGCGTCGCAGGGCGTCGGCGGCCTCGGTCTCGATCAGCGTGACCTCCCGCGCCGCGGGGGCACCCCGCGGTCCGGGCCTGCCGGAGTAGCTACCGACCTCCCTGAAGTAGCGATCGCCCTCGAGCCCCTTGCCAGCCACCGCGCGCGCTTCGGGGATCGACAGCATGGGCTCGCCGGCCGCCTCCGCGACGTGGAGCGAAACGACGGTGCCGTTCCACATAGTGCCCGGGCTCCTTTCCCGCGCCGCCTGCCACGCGACGGCGCCTATCTTGCGACCGAGTGCGTGATGAACTCGCCGAGCCACTCGTTGACGATGGCGGCGTGCTCGATCTGGGGGAAATGGCCGCAGCGATCCAGCAACCGGAGCGTCCCGTTCGGGAGCGCGCCCGCCACGGTCTCGGCCTGGATGACGGGGACCACGGGGTCCTGTCGCCCGTGGATCGAGAGCACGGGCCGCTCCAGGACGCCGAGCCCTTCCCGGTAGCGCTCAGCCTCCCGACGGAACTCCCCGCGCACCTCCCGGAGCGTCGAGAGGAACGCGGCCCGGCCGGCTCGGCTGGTCCGGGCTGAGTAGCTCGACCGGACGAGGAAGTCCACCTCGGCGGCGTCGGGTTCGGCGAAGCAGCGAGCGAGGGCGGCCCGGAGGAGTCCTGGCCAGAGGACTCTGGCCAGGAGCTCTCCGACACCCCGGACGGAAAGCACGCGATAGACCCATGATGGCCGGTAGCCGAAGCCGGGGGCCACGGCCCCGATGAGGACCAGGCGATCCAGCCTCGCCGGATAGGCGAGGGCGTAGGCCACGGCCACAGCAGCTCCGAGGGAGTGGCCGACCAGCGTCGGCCTCGGAAGCTCGAGGGCGGCCCTGAAGCCCTCGACCGCTGCCGCAAGGAAGGCGAGCGAATAGGGCCGGAAGGGTTTGCTCGATTGGCCGAAGCCGGGCAGGTCCAGGGCGTACACGGCCGTCTGACGGCCAAGCTCCGGCAGGTTGTGACGCCAGCTCTCAGCAAAGCTGCCGAGGCCGTGGACCAGGATGACCGGCTGCCCGCTCCCTTCGGCCACGTAGTGGAGCCTGAGCCCGTCCAGCTCTCCCGCCCTCAACGTGAGCTCAGGCATACCCTCGGAGGGGGGCTTCGCCCCCCTTCCGAACCTCCCCACTCGGTTGCGCGGGCAAAGCCCGCGCTCGAATCGCGCCGTTCACAGGTCGGAGTTTTAGTGCGGCGCTCACGGGGATTGCTCCGCCGTCCCGTCCAGCAGGCGGGAGAGACGCTCACGGAACGGGAACAGGCTGAAGACACCTCCCGTGTGGATGAAGCAGACGCGGTTTCCGAACTGCTTTGGGTCACGACGGAGACGGTCCAACAGCCCCAGGAACGCCTTTCCCGTGTAAACCGGATCGAGAACGATGCCTTCCTCCCGCGCCAGGGTCACGATGGTGGCCAGCTCCTCGTCCCGGATCTGACCGCGCCCCAGCCCCTGGTAGCCATCCACGAGGTGGACAGTCTTCGGCGGCTCCACGGCCAGGTCGAAGCGGGCTGCGGCGCTCCGGATCGTGGCCGTGATGTAGTCCCTGACCCGCGCCGCGGGATCCGCGATCGGGATCCCGACGATCTCGGCGGCCAGCCCGCTGAGCTGCTTCCCCATCAGGAGACCCGCCTGGCTTCCGCCGCTGAAGTCTGTGATCATCACGGTGTCGAAGGCCGGGGCGCCGTGGCGGATCTGCTCTGCCAGCTCCTGCGCGCAAGCAACATATCCCAGCGCGCCAACTTCGGTGGCGCCGCTCTCCGGGATCACGTAGGGGCGCCCCCCTCTGCCCCTGACCTCGGCGCTGAGGCGGGAAAGGACCTGATCGATTTGGGCAAACTCCGCCTCCGAGCAATACACCACCTGGGCACCCAGCAGCTTGTCCAGCAGCAGGTTGCCGTCATAGACCGCCGGCTTTTCTCCCTTCACGGCGAGGACAGCCTTGAGCCCGAGCCGGGCCGCGACCGCCGAAACCGCGCGGCAGCAGTTGGACTGGAGGGTTCCGCAGGTGATCAGAGTGTCGGCCCCCTGCTCGAGGGCCTCGCCCACGAGGAACTCGAGCTTTCTCACCTTGTTGCCGCTCTCGAGCAGCCCCGTGAGGTCGTCACGCTTGACGTGGAATTCGATGCCGAAGCGCGCGGAGAGCCGCTCCAGCTTCAGGATCGGCGTCGGCGTGTCAGCCAGGTTCAGGCGGGGCGGAAGCTTGGGAGTCACCATCGCGTCTCCATCTTCGCAGGCGGCCGGGTCCCCTGGCAAGGGTCGCGGGGCATGGTCATCGGCTGGACCCCGCCCCGCCTCAAATCAAGGCGGATTCCAGAACGATCCCGCGGTCGACGACCCGGGCGGCCCGACCCAGAAGGGCGGCCAAGGGCGGCGGCACGTCGGGAGCCTCGGCGAGCTGGCGAAGCAGGTCGATCAGCCGACGCATGGCACGGATCAGGTCCCCCTCGTGGCCACCGAAATCCTGCTCCACGACCCCGGCCCAGTCATCGTCCCCCGAGGCCCACCTGAACACCGCGGCCATGAAGCCCGGATGCACCCCGCACGGGAGCGAGAGACGATGGGCGCGCTGGACTTCGAGGACCGCTTCGGCAGCCGCCTCGAGCTGGTGGAGCTTTTTTCTGAGCCGCCCGTGTGTTTTCAGGAAGCGGCGCGCCACGACGCTCTCGCCCGACCGTGCCTCTTCGATCAGGCATGAGCAGAGCGCAGCGGCCTCGGCCAGAGTCGCCTCAGCCAGGATCCCCCGCTGGATCACCTCGGCGATCAAGAGCTCGTTGTCATGACGGAGGGAGGCGATGAGCCGGCCCTTGGCCAGGAGCGCGCCGCCCTTCACGGCGTCGAAGCGCTCGAGCACCTCGACGACCCGGCAGAACTCCTGCCAGTAGGCGTTCCTGAGGGCCTCGAGGATCTCGCTTCGCTGGGCGTGCCTCACCTCCAGCTTCTCCATCGCCTTCCAGGCCTGATCGCACCGGGGCTGGGACCCCCACCGGCAACGGTGGCACTCGATGGCGGCCAGCTTCGCCTCCGGACCCTGGTGTTCCTCGCGCTCGATCAACTCTGGGACGGAGAGCTTGGCAAGCTCGGCCAGGACCCCGTTTCCGCGCTGGCGCCAGTCGCGGGGCAGATGGAGCGGCGGCGTCGCCCAGAAGATCTTCTTCACGTTCCCTGACTTGACGCGCACCACCACGCCGTGGGGCAGGAGCGCATCCACCAGGACCCGGTGACCGCGAATCGCGCGGACTGAAAGGATGGCGCCGAGGCCCCCGCCCCCTCGCCGGCGGAGCAGGACGAGGCGACCGGGCTCGGCCTCGAGCAGCGCGCCGCTTCCCCGGCTGACGATGCCCGACTGCCTTCTCGCCTCCACCTCTTGGCGGAGCTTCCGGTAGCGGCCGATCCGTGAGAAGTCGCCGCACGGGGCCTCAAAGCTCCGCGCCCCGGCGAGAGCCGCCCCGACCTCGCCGACCTCGGTCTCGAGCTTCCGGATCTGCTTGAGGTTCTGGTACTGGCCGAAGGAGGACTCGACGACCCGGCGAAGCGTCGCGGGCTCGCTCCCCGTGGCCAGGAGCAGAGCCACCGAGCCGTAGCCCAGGCGGAACTGGCTCTCCACGGGCTCCGACGGACCGTCCACTGTCTTGACGGCGTCCTCAAGGCTGTCACGGCTGTCCAGCGCGATGATGCACTTGCCCTCCGGGTCGATCCCGCGCCGCCCGGCCCGCCCCGCCATCTGGGTCAGCTCGTTGTGGGTGAGGCCCCTGAAGCCCCGGTCGGTGCGCTTGGTCAGTCCTTGAAGGACGACGCACTTGGCCGGCATGTGGATCCCGAGACTCATGGTCTCGGTGGCAAACACGACCCGGCAGAGGCCGCGCTCGAAGAGCAGCTCCACCAGCCGCTTGACGCTCGGGAGAACGCCGGCGTGATGGAGCCCGATCCCCATCTTGAGCGCCTGGAAGATGGTCTGGTTCAGGGAGGACTCGGCCACCGTCGGGCTCTCCTGGACGGCGTCGCTCAGGGTCCGATCCACCTCCCGCTGCTGGGGACGGCTGAGCAGCGGTGTTCCCTCGGCCAGGTACTCCTCCAGGGCCCGCTCGCACCCGGCGCGGCTGAAGATGAAGTAGAGGGCCGGGAGCCACCCGCGCTCCTCCAGCTCCTCGATCATGACCTGCGGATCGGCCACGCGCCGGAAGTGCCAGCGTCCGTCGGCGCCCCGCACGCCGCGCCCCGCGGCGCGCTCGTCCCCGATCAGCTTCACCTTCCCCTGGCGCAGGGTGTCGAGGTCTCGAATTTCCCCGGAGAGGTCGGCAACCAGATACTGGAGCGGCACCGGACGCTGGGGGTGGGTGATGGGGACGATGGGGCGATGGACGAGCGAGATCCAGTCGGCGATCTCTGCGATGTTCGCCACCGTCGCCGAGAGCGCAACAAGGGCGACATCCTTGGGAGCGTTCACGATGATCTCCTCCCAGACCGTCCCGCGCCCCTCATCGCCCATGTAGTGGCACTCGTCCAGCACCACATACCCCAGGCC
>JACQRS010000256.1 GCA_016206385.1 Candidatus Rokuibacteriota bacterium
GTGCTCTTCGTGACCAGCTCCGTCATCTGCTTCTCGAAATGCACGTCGAAGGGGACCACCACGCTGCGGACGCGGATCTTGCCCTCGTTCCGCTGGTTGAAGACCTCGATGGCGCGGGCCGCGGGCGGACCGAACCCGCCCGGTGCCCCGAAGGTCGTCAACTCGATGCCCCCCGGGGAGGCTGCATGCACCCAGGGCCCGGTTGCCGCCGCGCTGAGGGCCACCCCGGTTCCGGTAGCCAGCGTGAGGAACCGACGCCGGCTGATTCCATTCACTCCCCTCGAGGCTTCCAAGGTCCGCTGCGACTTCTGCCTGATTCTCCTATCGTTCGTCATGTCCTCTCCCCTCCTATCGAATGAATTGGCCCTCACTGGCCCGGCGTCGTGCCGCCGAAGATCACCTCGCGTGCCGCGCCCTCGTCGTGGAGGAGCGCCGCCACCAAGTCGAACCCCTTGTCTATCGCCTCCAGCACCGCCTCCACGCCGCCAAAGCGTTCCACCTCCTGCGGTGCCGGCTTGAGGCGCAGCGAGACCCGGGCCCCCGGCTGGGCCGCGGCATTGACCGTGATGATCCCCCACTCCCGCAGGAGGACCATCCCCAAGGCACAGGAGACCTCGGCGGCGACGAGCCTCGCCTCGCTGGGTTGGAACCCGGCCCGCTCGGCGGCGATCTCCAGGATGTCCTCCTCGCAGATGGACGGCCCGATGGCCGTTTGGCGGACGCGTTGTTCGCCATAGCGCGCCGCCAATGCCTCCCGGAGTGTCCGACCGAGGCTGATCTCGGTCTCGAGTTGTTTGGGTGTGTACCGTTCCAGGGCCCGGAGGACCGCCAGAGCCAACGGAGACCTGGCCTCAAGGCCTACCTGGCTCCCTCGAGCGAGAGCCCGATGCACGTAGCCCGGCCTCCCCACCAACAGACCGGAGCGTGGCCCCAAGATGCCAGCCTTGTCACAGCTCGTGATGCCAAGATCCACATCGAGCGCGCACGTCTTCGGCTGGCCCTGGAGCACGGGCCGGAGGCGGCTGCCATAGGCGTCGTCCACCAGGATCGGGATCCGCCGGGAATGGCAGAAAGCAATGGCGCGCCCAAAGCCTTCTTCTGAGAGTACGTCCAATTCGCTGGTCACCCCGGTCAGGATTGCCAGGCCCACGCGGCTCGTCCCGACGGCAACCTCCAGAGATCCTGTTTCCTCAACCTCAATGAGGCTGGCCTGGGCCAACTGCGCCCCCTGTATGATTGAGGTATGCGAGCGCCCTCGCGGCACCACGGAGAGGACGGCTTCGCCGGGCGAGACGAGAGCCAGGATTGCAGAGACGATGCCGGCGGAGCACCGGTTGAATACCGCCACGGCCGCGTCCTGCGCCGCACCCATGTGCTCCCGCGCGATACGATCGAGCTCGGACTTGAAGCGGGCCGGCCCGCTCCACTCCTCCCCCAGCCCATCGGCCAGGTCGTCCCCGGTCAAGAGGAAGTTCCGGTGGTTCCCGGTGAAGTTGAAGAGCGGCAACGGCGGGCACGTGATGTGACGCCGCCGCATCAGCTCGTACGCATGCTCCTTCCGAATGGCATCATCCACGGGCCCGCACAGGATCGCGCCCCGGGCGTAACCCACCAGCGGGTCGATGCGATTCCCGAACCGGTCGGTGGCCGACGAACGCGGTCTCTCCTGGCCGCCAGGAATCGTCCGCTTAGACATGACCGATGGCATCCATCTCGATCAGCGCCCCCGGCTCGATGTCGCTGACCGCCACGCACACGCGCCCGGGTGGTTCCTGGCGGAAGTAGTCGCGGTACACCCGGTCGAAGGCCGGCTTGTCCGCGATATTCGTCAAGAATGCGTTGACCTTCACCACCTTCTCCAGCGACGATCCGCCCGCTTCCAGCACGGCCCGCAGGCTCTCGACCACCCGCCGGGTCTGGGCCTCGATACCACCCGGGACCAGGCCGCCCGTCTTCGGGTCCTTGGCGGTAAATCCCCCGGTGAAGACGAAGTCGCCGCACCGCATCCCCTGGGAAGTCGGATTGGGGGACGTGGGCGCCTTGTCGGTGATGATCCGCTGCTTCTGCATGTCGCCTCCTCTCTCGCGAATTTGCCTCAGTGCCTGGTCCAGGCGAGCCGAAGATTGTCTTGGGCGTCCCGGCGGCAGATCCACCCCGGAAAGATCACCGTGGTGGCTCCGGTCTCCTCGATAATGCCGGGACCCCTGATTTCCTCCTCGGGCGGCAGCCGGTCGCGGTCGTATACCGGCACCCCCTCGATCCCTTGGTGGAAGAAGACCCAACGCTTCTCGAGAACCGGATCGCCGCTCCCTACCGTCATACAGAGAGCCGGTTTCGGGGTCCGGGCCACCCCCCCGAGCCGGACGTTCACGATCTCCGCCTCCTGATCCTCGTTGGCATGGCCGTACATCCGGGCATAGGTCGTGTGGAAGCGCTGGAGGGCCTCGGACGCCGGCACCTCGTCCCCCTCGACAGGGATGTTTACCTCGAAGGCCTGGCCGCGGTAGCGGATGTCGAGGGATCGTTCGAAGCTGGTCACGTCCTCCAGAAAGCCCTCCGCCTTCAACCGGTCCCGCGCCCGGTCGGTAAGTTCCCGGAAGGCCTTCGCCACACGCCCCATCGCCGGAGGTTCGATGCGTGCCAGGAGCGTCTGCGCCAGCTCGTGTCGAATGTCCGACGCGAGCAGGCCGAGCGCAGAGAGGTTTCCCGCCAGCGGGGGGACCAATATATCGGAGATACCCAGCTCTTCCGCGATCTGGGTGGCGTGCATCGGACCCGCGCCTCCGAACGCCACCAGGACGCATTCCCGGGGGTCGTGGCCACGGGCGATGGAGATCTCGCGGATCGAGGCGACCATCTTGGCCACGGCGATCCGGATGATGCCGTCCGCCATGACGAACTCGTCCGCCACGCCCACCCGGTCCGCCAGCGACCGGATCGCCGGCCGCACCGCCTCCCGCACGGGACGGATCTTTCCCCCCAGCGGCTTCTTCATGGCAAGCCGCTGCAGGAGCAGGTTGGCGTCGGTCACGGTGACCTCGCTCCCGCCACGCCCGTAGCAGATGGGGCCCGGGCGCGACCCTGCGCTCCGCGGCCCCACGCGGAGCTGCCCGTCCGGGTCCACCCAGGCCACGCTCCCCCCGCCCGCGCCGACCGTGTTGATGTCCACCTGGGGGACCTTCAGGGGGAGACCGGTGATCACATTGTCCGTGGTGACCCGAGCCCGGAGATCGCGGACCATGCAGACGTCCGTGCTCGTGCCCCCCATGTCGTAGGTGATGAGGTGGCTTGCCCCGATTGCCCTTCCCATCAGGACGCTGTCGGTTACGCCCCCGGCCGGTCCCGAGAGGACCGTCTGGACCGGAAATCGCTTGGCCCGGGCCACTGACATCACCCCGCCGCCGGAGGCCATGACGAAGAGACCGCCGGAACAGCCCCGCGCGCGGATCGCCGCCTCCAGCTGGGCCAGATACGTCTCCAGCAGGGGAGCGATATAGGCATTCAGAACGGTGGTGGACATCCGCTCGAACTCGCGGTACTCGGGGACGACCTCGTGGGAGAGCGACACGGATACCCCAGGCAGGAGTTCCGCGAGAAAGCCTCGTGTCTGTTCTTCATGCACGGGATTGGCGTAGCTGTGCAGGTAGCAGACCGCCACCGAGCGGACACCCTCCGCGGCCAGGACGGACGCGATGCCGCGGAGCGCCTCCCGGTCCAGCGGCTCAAAAATCTCCCCAGAGGCCAACAGGCGCCCCGGCACATCGAATCGCAACGGGCGGGGCACCAACGGGGGCGGCCGGCGGAACTTCAGGTCGAATAGGGTGTTGGGCGCCATGCGCCGAGTCCTCCCGATCTCCAAGAGGTCCCGGAAGCCCCCCGTGGTGAGCAGCGCGGTGACCGCGCCGCGCCGTTCCAGAATGGCGTTGGTTCCGATCGTCGTCCCATGTACCAGCCGGCCTA